>CALZIG010000211.1 GCA_945787585.1 uncultured Gammaproteobacteria bacterium
CGCTGAATTCCTATGTGATAATAAAGTGTCGGCAGTGCCAGATGATCCAGGTTTTCCTTAATTCCAAAATTTGTATTATGGTACTCTTCTCGTAACACAAAAAAAGTACTGAAAAAATCCCAACCCGGTAGAAATATCTCACGATCCAGTCCTGGCAGTAGTGATGATGCCAGTAGCTTATAAGCATCAAGATCGGGCACCAGTACTACATTTCTTTCTGACTCCGCAGGTAGCAACTGCAAATTAAGGTGTTCGACTTCAAGCGGGTAGCGAGAGTAATCCAGATTCACTCTAAGCATCGTTTGAAAACGCCACTGAATCATTTCCTGTTCGTTATGCTTTGCATGACTGACCTTAACTATATCCAGGTTCTTAGCTCTACTAATTGAGAACCCTTTTTTCATTTTAACGGGATAATCATCGGCATAGGTCTGCCACACACGGCCTGAAATCAATAGATCATGAGCGCCTTGGAACTCTATTGTATCGACATAAATCCCAGTCGGTACATAGTGCGGGGGATCGAGGTTTTTCTCATCGCTCTTCACCGTATAGCCACTGATGATAGCCCTGAGTGTTTCTTTATCCGATATCTTAGCGCCTGGTATTCCGTTATCAGAGTAATGGGTTAATGCCAGATACCATATGGCGCCGATGCCAGCCAATAAGCAAAGCGTACAGATAGCGGAAAATAACCACACTGATGTTTTTTCGCCATAGTGGGTACGAAATAACAGAAAAGCGATCGACATCAAAAATGCAGATATCAGCAGAATTATCATAATGAGGTCTTTTCTCAGGCTGTCAACATCGATAGGAAGATCATCTTTGATAAAGGTATTTTGCAATGACCACCCTGATATTGGTGCTGATTCATAGATCAGCCAGGAAGCCTGCCCGGTAGTGGTACTCACATGGTCAATAATACCTCCCCTGCCTTCAATAATATCATCCGCTATAATGAGCCGACTACCGTCACCCTTCTCTCTTGCGACGTCACGGATATTCTTTTTGTTCTGTACATATTCCTGATTAGGATGGTAGAGATAACTCCCTTCGCGAGTTGTCAACGCACCAAAACCACTTGGGCCAAGGTCTAGCGATTCAATAATCGACTGAATTCGGTTCATCGAAATATCAATGGTCACTACGCCCAGTGGCACCTGCTTTTCGTCTAAATCCCTTTCATAAAATACTGCAGAGTAGGTTACAAGGTGACTTCTTGCCGCTTCATCCCAATAGGGTTCGCCCCAGCGACTGCCTTTACTCATCGGTGCCACATACCAGTCATATTCCGCTGTGGTGTAGTCATAAACCTTATCAAGACGTTGAAACACTAATTCACTATCAGCAGCCCGGGTATAGTAAGCGGAATAAAGCCGCTTACTTTTATCATAACCGTAAGGACGAAACGTGATGGTACCGCCAAAATAATTTTCATTATTTCTCAGTGTGTCACGCAGTAAAGTATGCAGCTCTGTTTCCGGCATACGCCCCTGACTTAATTTATCTGCCAGCCCTTCAGCTGAGCGAGTCACCTCCATCAATACGGCATCAATCTGTGCCACAGCATTAGATGTTAGTTTTTTAAGTTCATTTTTTGCTGAAGCGTTGATCTCTTCTTTGTAAACAACATACTGATATGTCAGCAACAAGGCACTAACAAAACTAAGGGTCGCAACCAGCGTGGCGACACCACTCATCAACTTTCGCAGGATCATCTTAATTTAGTCCAATTGGGCTTAAAACTTGGCCTGGTGCATTTATTTAGTGTCAATCAACGACAGCGGCAACCTGATCGGCACCGATCAATCCACTATTGGCAATAAGTGTGGCGCAGTGCTTCTGCTGAAGCGTTTCGAATGATTGGTCATCAAGCCCAGAAACAATTTTGCTGGTGTTAACACATGAGGCGATATCACTTTTGCTCACCTCTGAGAACCAACGGTATTCATGAATCGTCTCAGGCCGCGCTTTAACAACACAACGGCCCCACTGTTCATTTGCCGCTACTGCGTTACCGCCCTGGTCATAAACATAGGCGAGAAAACAGTATGCCATTCCGCCCCCAATCTGATTACCGGGGATTGCTTCATCGATCGTAATAGCAGTTTTTAAGTGCTGCTCTGCCTCAATAAATTTCTCTTGTTTGAGTAATGCCCACCCCAGATTCCGGTTTAATTGATAGCGTAACTCCTCATCTGGCGCTGGCTGAGCATTTGCACGCTGTAGCCCCATCTGTAAATACGCCTCAGCCAGTGCCGGATCGCTCTTTCGGGTGACTGGATTGGTCCAGTTAATATAGGTTCGTCCAAGATCATTAATCCCCTTAACGCCGCCAGCCTGCGCATTGATGTAATATTGATCAATGGCCTTGCCCAACACGCCTAGTGACTCATAAATACGCCCAAGTTCCGCATTAAAGATTGAGTTATCGGGTTCGATCTCAAGCCCACGTAGAAATGTAGTTTCAGCATCATTCAATGCACCCTGACTATACGCAGCACGTCCCTTTTCAAGGTAAACATCCATTAATGAGGTGTGCGTTATATATACGGTCATCAACAATAATAGTGAAGTGATCAACATCACCTCACTTTGAAAGCGAGTTGCAATGTTGAATCGCGTCATAAAATTACGGACCTTCTCCTGCCCTCGCTGCGTCAATGCACCCTGACTGACAATTGCCAGACCGCCAATTTGTGCAATCGTAGACAGAGTTGCCGCGACAGTAAGACTACCGACTGATAATGCAGAGATGATACTCACCATAAAACTCGCACCTAATGCGAGGGTGCCAAGGGTCAAAGCGTCCCATAGCCAGTCGACACGATCCCACGCACTGACCTTAGGTGTGGGTTTAAACTGCCACCACCAGGCAGATCCATCACGTTTCAGTCGTGCCCGCCACTTTTCAAGGCTAATAGTATCGGCAATCACAACCCCAAGCTTTTTCAATCGCGTGTCAAGTACCGAAATCCGCTCATCGATTTCGAATAGCGATAACAGTTCATCGCAATCGTTGCCTGGCTCTACGTTTAATGAGGCTTCAAGTTCGTCACGCGTCAATAATAATTTAAGCGCGTCTCTTTTAGCCATCTTTGAACGTGATTTTTCTACTCGATTTAATAATTGGTCATAATTCGTCAATGCATCAGTTGAGGCGACTATCGACTCATCTGCATTATCATCAAGCATCGTAATACTTGCACTCAACTGCTCCATATCGCACCCCCTGTGTGAACACGGCAATAACATCTGCCTTTTTAAGGCAGTGCCCCCTGCTTTGCCTGTCTGTATTTACGCATCATAAACAGTGCGGCCACTAACAGTAGTGACCCTAAAAATACAATGTCTCGGCGCTGCTTCCAGAATGGATCACATGTCAGTGAAATGGTAAAAACAATTACCATCACCACAATGTAAAACACAAAATAGATTGAATAACGGCTATAAAAACGACGCAATCGTTGGGAGAACAGCGCAAGCACTCCGTACAATACAATCATAAAAAGCATTAAATCGATACTCAGGCGAAATGCCCATCGATTCGGACATGCCACGTCACATAAGGCCGGAAAGTGACTCGAAAGCGCATTCAACAAACCATCAACATCGCTCACACTAAAAACATCAATTAAGCCTTTCGAAACATTTGCCGCATCAGCATCTTCGATCATCGGTAGTGGCCACAGCCCTAC
>CALZIG010000212.1 GCA_945787585.1 uncultured Gammaproteobacteria bacterium
ACCGAGAGGAGTTATTCAGTACCATGACCACAGAGGCACATAAGGAAACACTGGAGTTTCAAACAGAGGTTCAGCAACTGCTGAAGCTGATGATCCATTCACTCTATTCAAATAAGGAAATATTCCTGCGCGAATTGATCTCAAACGCCTCCGATGCCTGCGACAAACTGCGTTTTGAGGCGCTCAGTGACGACGCGCTCTATGAAGGTGATACTGAACTGAAGCTGCGCGTCTCGTTTGATAAAGAAGCACGTACCGTCACGATCAGTGATAACGGCATCGGCATGAACCGCACCGAGGTGATCGAAAATGTCGGCACTATTGCTAAATCGGGGACACGTCAGTTTTTCGATTCATTGAGTGGTGACCAGGCAAAAGACAGCCAGCTGATTGGTCAGTTTGGTGTCGGTTTCTATTCTGCGTTTATCGTCGCCGACAAGGTGACGTTAACCACGCGTCGTGCAGGCACCGGTGCGGAGCACGGCGTGCGTTGGACCTCTGCGGGCGAAGGCAGTTATGAGCTGGAGACGGTCGACAAGCCGGGCCGCGGCACCGAGGTGACCCTGCATCTGCGTGAAGACGAGACAGAATTCCTTGATGACTACCGTCTGCGTTCAGTGATTAATAAATATTCTGACCATATTTCGCTGCCAATCATGATGCCGTCCAAAGCAGAAGCGAAGGAAGGTGAAGAGAGTGCAGTGGTTGAAGATGAGGTGGTCAACAGCGCATCAGCACTCTGGGCGCGTGCCAAGAAAGATGTCTCTGATGAAGAGTACAATGAGTTCTATAAACATGTCGGCCACGATTTTCAGGACCCATTGGCGCACGTGCATAGCCACGTAGAAGGGAATCAATCTTATACGTCACTGCTTTATATTCCACAGCGCGCCCCGTTTGATCTGTGGGATCGCGAGCAGAAACATGGCATTAAACTCTATGTAAAACGTGTCTTTATTATGGATCCCACCGACCAGTTGATGCCGACCTACCTGCGTTTCGTGCGCGGTGTGATCGACTCCAGTGACCTGCCGCTGAATGTCTCGCGTGAGATCCTGCAACACAATCGCATGATCGACACCATCCGTGGTGCATCAGTGAAGAAGGTGCTGGGGATGCTGGAAGGCATTGCTAAAAATGATGCCGAAAAATATAAGGCCTTCTGGGAACAGTTTGGCCCGGTAATAAAAGAAGGTATCGCAGAAGATACTGCCAATCGTGAGCGTATCGCCAAGTTGCTGCGCTACACCTCGACCGAAAGCGATGGCGATGCACAGGATGTGTCACTGGCCGACTATGTTTCGCGCATGAAAGAGGGGCAGAGCAAGATCTATTACGTCACGGCAGATAACTATGCTGCTGCCAAAAATAGCCCGCATCTCGAGGTCTTCAAGACCAAAGGGATTGAAGTATTGTTGATGCATGACCGCGTCGATGAGTGGTCGGTGTCTTACTTCACTGAGTTTGATGGCAAGTCACTACAGTCGGTCGCCAAGGGCGCGCTGGAGCTGGGTGAGCTGGAAGACGAAGGCGAGAAAGAGGCGTTTAATAAAGCGGTCGATGAATGCAAAGACCTCACCACACGTATGCAGGAAGCACTGGGTGAACGGGTGAAAGAGGTACGCTTGACCCATCGCCTGACAAACTCACCTTCCTGTCTGGTGGTTGAAGAGCAGGAGATGGCGATCAATATGCAGAAGATCATGGAAGCGGCCGGTCAGGCGATGCCGTCCAGCAAGCCGATTCTTGAAGTCAATCCGCAGCATCCTATCGTCCTGCGTCTGAAAGAAGAGGCCGATAGTCAGCGCTTCAGTGACATCACCTCGGTACTGTTTGATCAGGCGATGTTGAGTGAAGGTGGGCAGCTGGATGACCCTTCAGCCTTTGTCAGTCGCATCAATACACTGCTGGTCTCAGCAGCCGCGTAGTAATCCAATGCCCCGTTCCAGTGAGTTGATAATGGACGGGGCATTTTCCTTTCAGTGTTTTCATTCAAAGCGTCAATCATGAGTGCCGCCAAAGGCGTTCGCCTCGATAAATGGTTGTGGGCGGCACGCTTTTATAAGACCCGTTCACTCGCGAGCGAAGCGATCAATGGGGGCAAGGTTCACCTCAACGGTACGCGCGCCAAACAGAGTAAAGAAGTCTCCGTGGATGACCAGTTACGCATCCGACGTTCCACCACGGAGATGACCGTCGTCGTGACGGCCGTCAGCAGCAAACGTGGTTCAGCCACCATCGCCCAAACGCTCTATACAGAGACTGCGGAGAGCATCGCAGAGCGCCAACGCCTGCAGGCACTGCGCAAGCTTTCCACCCCGCCCGGCGGTTTCGCCGACCATAAACCAGATAAACGCGAACGACGTAAGATTATCCGTTTTATTGGGAAGTGATGGTGTTGCACGTCGTGCAGTTTTGGATTTACTTCGCATGAATGTAGATGTTCAGGATTAAATCTTAATCTTTTGTCTCAAATTCTGGTTTATTTTGTTTGGTGCTAAGCGAAGCTGGAGAAGGTGGTTGCCCTTGATTGGTGTCTAAACTGTTATTTAGGTTCTGATCTATGCTGTCTGTCTAATAACTGGATATTGGATGTTATACAGCATAAATGCTTATATGTTCTATGGTGAGAATTTATTAATATCCATGATACACCTTCTTTGCCAGTTGATTTGAAACGACTACTGCAGTTCGATTGCTTTTACTAAATTTAGGAGCCTCTGATTAATTCTGGGCGGATAGAGATGAGAGTCAAAATATTCAAATGCAAGGCGCTAATCGAAAGGAATAGCAGGCCTATTGCTAAGATTAGCAACGCAGCAGTTGGATATTTTGGACTCATCGCTACCGTTCATGAATTAATCAGAGGTTCCTTTACAATATCCTCATTAATTATGGAAAGCACCCTGTCAGATTAGTCAACAATAGAGCGTGTCTGGATAAGGCATAATCTGGGCCAGATTTCTATTAGGTCTCTTTTCGTAAGCGCTAGAAATAGCGGGTGTATGTAATGACTTGAGCCTATAATAAATATTGTTTACCTGGCGAAAAGGAGAAACACCAATGACACAGAAAACAAAATCTTCGAAAAAGGCTACAGGGATGAAGCAGGCTTTTGTTGAAAATACAGCTGCTATTGCGTTGGCAATGAAACATCAGGCAGCAGAGGGCAGCTTTCCAGATGAGCGGCAGCGCTTGATCGCTGAGGCAGCCTACCTTATCGCTGAACAGCGTGATTTTCAGGGTGACCTGGCGTTCGATGACTGGTTACAGGCAGAGGCAGAAATAGATGCGCTATTCGCCGATCAGCATTGAACCAATACTTATGGTAAAGGCTCTTGGCGGTACCGAACAAGGTGCCCTTATAAAACAGAAGGGGGAACAGCGTGAATGACACCAGAAAACGCACAGATGATATGGTCAACGAGATAAGATGTGAGCGTGACGAGCTTCAGGTGAAGTTGCATCTTGCCAGGCTTGAGTTGGGTGATGAGTGGAATAAGCTTGAAGAGAAGCTAGTGAAACTTGAAGAAAAGGCAAAGGAGCTGGGAAGCGTAACAGCGGAGTCCTCACAGAATATCGGTGCGGCGGCAAAACTGCTTGGGGAAGAGATCCGTGATGGATTCAAGGAGATTGGCAAACATTTATAATTACTAATGCAAGGTATGTGGATGGATATGCCGCGAAGGCCTTATGTTTTTTCATCGTTGATAGAAACCCAGCGTTAAAGGTGGTAGCGCTGAATGGCACTTACTTAAGCGCTTTGATCTCCTCGTGCCCCCCGGTCTCCACCGGGGGGCTGTAAAGATAGAACCTACATTCTAGTTAATCACAAACGAAGTCTCACACCCCGGCTCGATTATGTAGCTATCACCAGAAATAATGGAAATCGTGTAAGTTCCTGGTGCCGAGTAGTTCGAGGTCTTCAGATTGTATTGCCACTTATTGTTATCGGTGTACTCGAACTGGTTTCCTTCCGTCCCTAGCCCAACGGCGATCGCGTCATCGGTCACATCGGAAGGATCTCCAATCTCTGGCGAAAATACAACCTGAAGCACGGGTGCAGCAGCGATATTAGTATCGGTAACAAGTTCACCATCGGCATCAAACAACTGTACCTTAAGCGGCAGCGCACGCTTCTTCCGAACACTCACAGGAGGCGAGTTCATCGGTGGCTCAAATCCAACGCATGAGTAGATATCGATATCAAACAGTTTGTAGATCGCCACACCACCGAACGAAACCGAGGGGGGATCCGATTCCTCTCTGTAGACGGCGGCGTAGGCGAGATTCTCGCGCACTTCTACGTGGCCGCCACGAGCGTTTCCAAACTCAGTCGGCCACGGATACTGACCCACCTGCTGCGGTTGCGTGGGATCGGAGACGTCGATGATGTACAAGCCGCTCGGTGCAGCTAACAGGACGCGATTGCGATCGACGGCGAGCCCCCAGCTCTTGGCAAACATAGCTCCGCTGTCAGCGAAATCGATGCTGCCCACAAGGGACGGGTTGAGTTCATCGGAGATGTCGATGATACGTAAGCCACCGGAACCTACAGCGGGACCAGCCGCGAGGTAGACGTAATCCCCTACCACCCTCATTTCCCCCATCAGACCGTAGACGAA
>CALZIG010000213.1 GCA_945787585.1 uncultured Gammaproteobacteria bacterium
CAGTAACGCGGCCAGGTGATCGCCCGCATCATTGGTAAAAAAAACTTTTTTTGAGCGCATGGACCCTATGTCCCCTATAACCGACTATCAGTCTTCATCCAATGCCTTCTGAAGCGTTGAAAACTGTCGAATCCAGGGTTTATGCTTCTTTAAACCCGGTGGAAAAAAATCGATCACATCCAGTGCCTCACCCCTTGATTCAAAGCTGCCGTGTAACACCACAAACCAACTGCTGCGATTCTTTCGTTTGAGTAATGCATAAGCGAGCTCACCATCTAAAGCACTTCGCCTGATGTAACGGATAATATTTTTTTCGTCCGGTGATCCGGCAAGCTGAATAGTGTAATTCGTTGGTGGCTGCGCCTTAAGCCACGCTGCGCCGGGAATGGGTGCATCTATCGCAGTTTTAGCTACGACAGGATTATCCTGCGCTTTATCTGGCGTGGGTACTGGTGACTGTGAGACTGCCGGATTCGGTTTAGCTAGCTCCGTCGCAGCCACCACCGTTGCGGAGTTAACCGCCGATTTTGGTTCAACCTTTGCAACAACCTTTGGCACCACTTTAACGGGCTGAGGTTTATTAACTACCACTGGCTTTATCTCGGGCTTCGCTTTGACAGCAACAGTGCGTTTCTCTACTGCCTTAACAGGGACTACGTCTGGCTTTGTTACCGTAGTGGGCTTTACTTCCTCTATCGCCTCCTCCACAGCGGCAGGGAGTGCCGATGCAACGGTTGCCGATTTTTCAACGGAGATAGCCTGCTCTGAATCGGGGAAAGAAAAAATAATTACCGTGAGCAACAGTACCGCGGCCACACCTCCGCCAATAAAATATGGCTGTTTTTTTCTACGCACAAGCATCTTCTGGTGTTCAAGCCGTAACCGTTCATCGGAGACGGCACGTCCGAGCACTAACTCAGCATGATAGTTAATATAAGCTGGAATACCGCAACCGCTACGAAGAATGTGCTGTATTTGGGACGGGCTAAACTGACTCTCATCTGAGAGTTCAAAATAGTTACAGAGGTATTCCACCGTTTCTTCTTCACTAAAGCGCGGCAGTGTATGCACCTCGATCCATTTTTCTCGAAAGGGTGACATGCTATGAGAAGCGATGACACTCCGCAGCGCCGCTGTCGCACAGAGAATCACATCGAAATCACCCCCATTCTCTGTCACTGATCGCTTGATATTGGCCAGTGTCTCAATCGCATAGGCTGAAAGGTTTTGCGCATCATCGACAATCACTACTGGGCAGGGCTCATCTCGCCCATAAGATGCAAGTCCATGCACCAACGATTCAAAGTCGACCTCTTCCTGCGGAAAAAAAGTCTGCCCGAGGCCGTTGATAATGTGATCAACCCCGAGGTGGTAATCTGCCTGGATATAACATATTTGCCAGCGGCTATACGCTTCAGTCAACAATTGACGTATAAACGCACTCTTGCCGCGACCATGTTCCGCAATGATTACCTGTATAGCACCACGCTCTGCCACCACACGTAACAGATGCGCCTGCAATTCCGCCAACGCTTCGGTCTTCAAATAATAAGGGGATGGGGTCTCAAGCACCGTAGCAGGATCAAGCAGAAAAGGCGCGGGTTGTCTCTGCCCGTCACCATGATCATGCTGATCATCACGATTGATATCAGATGGTACGTCTGCTTCACTGATTAAATTCAATACATTATTGGGCATATGGTCACTGCAAAACAAAAGTTAGGGTCAATCTAATTCCGATATTTGACACACCAGAAATGGAACTCATTCACTGTTCCTTCATGAAAAGCTAATATCATACGTCATGACCCTATTCGGTGCCATCACTGCAGTTGATAAAAGGACGCTAATCAATAAAATTGGCCAATAAAACCACGGGTAGCGACCGATTGTGTCGCGGTACTCGTTAAAGAGTTGAACCGTCCATGGTTCAACTCCACTCCGTTCATGCGACAACCAATAAGCCTCGGACGTCCTCGTCACCTCGCTCGCTATTCGCATAGCTCTCCATGTAGCACGGCGAGGGAATACTAATCATCGCTCACGAGGTTGTCCTCATAGTCACCACCGTATTCGAAGGCCTCAACTGTCCGGTCGATGAGTTACCGGCATAAGCCAGCTTTCAGCACCGCAGCATCCAGAATACGGTTCGCCGATAGCCGACCGGCGCGGGTATCGGCCACATCGATTGCGAACAGACCATTGCGGGTAGTGTTATCCTCCACACGGTTGAAGGTTAGAGGGTTTAACTAAAATCCTTGCGATGTTTTCACAAATCCCATTCCATTTATTCGATTAAGCATCATGTCCCCAGATACTCTCCAGATATAACTTACGGGCTCTTCTGTAACAAAGCTCTACGGGCTTCATTCTCAGGAAGCGGCTTGTGGAATAGAAAACCTTGAACTCTGTCACAACCTGTCGTTTTGAGAAAATCAAGTTGCTCCTGATTTTCTACCCCTTCGGCTATGACCTCTAAACGTAAATCTTTAGCCATCGAGATCACGTTACTCGCAAGTTGAGTGGCATCCGGATCGCCAATGATCCCATGTATGAAGGTATGATCGAGTTTTAATGCATCTACTGGTAATCTTTTCAAATAGGTCAGGGACGAGTAGCCGGTTCCAAAATCATCAAGATAGATACGAATACCCATTTCCTTAAAGCGTTTTAGTGTTTCAATTGAGCTGTTCATATCATCCATCATAATAGATTCTGTGATCTCAATATGAAGCTGCTCGGGATTCAACTGCGTTTCTTCAAGTGTTTTTTCAATATTGTAAATTAATTTTGTTTCACGAAATTGCCGAGCAGAGAGATTAACCGAAACAGAAATATTCTGTATTCCATCTTTATTCCATTCTGATATTTGATTACATGATTGACGCATCACCCACTCCCCAATTGAAACAATCAAGCCACTTTCCTCCGCTAATGGGATGAACTGCTCGGGTAATAACTCGGTATCTAAATTATTCCAGCGTAAAAGTGCTTCCAGTGACGTAATCGCGTTGCCGTACAAGTCAACAATGGGTTGATAGTGAATATAAAACTCTTCATTATGTAAAGCTTTTCTGAGATTCGTTTCGAGAGTAATTCTCTTCTTAATACGATCCGCCATTTCCGGCTGAAAAAACTGTATATTATTCCGCCCCCTGCCCTTCGCATGATACATGGCCGTATCTGCATTTTTTAATAGCACATCAGTATTAGCACCATCATCGGGGTAGTTCGCAATACCAATACTGGCGCCAAGAAATATTTCCTTGTTATCAATAATGATGGGCCTCCGGAATAAACCAAGAACCTTTTCTGCCACTTTCAGCGCTTCTTCAGCACCATTATTATCTTCCATAAAGACGGTAAATTCATCCCCTCCAAAACGAGA
>CALZIG010000214.1 GCA_945787585.1 uncultured Gammaproteobacteria bacterium
ACTTTAATGCTAATTAACCCTTTAAACTGGAACGCACGTCTAAACAGCGTTACAGACTTATTTCATGAAGCCACATTGCTTATTCAAACAACACACCTCGCAACGTGGTTTTGTCCGACAGAAATCCTTACCATGCACCACAATCAATGCATGGTATTCGTTATAGTGTGCAACACGTATTTCTGCGGTGATCTTCCTTTTTATATCGATAAATTCAGTCTCGAATTTATCACGTAGTGCTTCATAACCGATCTTGTCATCGACCAAACCAAGGCGTGAGAATATCCGCCGGGTATAGGCATCTACCACAAAGACTGGGCGATTAAAGGCGTAGAGCATGATGTCATCTGCTGTCTCGGAACCAACACCATTAACTGATAGCAAGCCGTGACGAAGTGATTCGGTATCAAGTGCATTCAATGCATCGAATCCGTTCTGCGCCAGATACCAGTGACAGAAATTTTTCAGGCGCGTTGCTTTTACATTGAAATAGCCGGAAGCACGGATCAGTTCGGCGAGTTGCTGATGCGGTAATCGATCAATCGTCTGCGGCGTTAGTTTTCGTTTCGCCCTGAGTTGTGCAATCGATTTTTCAACATTGGTCCACGCGGTATTTTGCGTGAGGATTGCACCGACCATCACTTCGAATGGCGTCTCGGCCGGCCACCATTGCTGCGGGCCGTATTGGTTGAGTAGCTTTTGGTAGACGGAAAAGAATGTCAATGAAAAGACCTTATGACTTATATGTAGCCTGGGTTGAGCTTTAGGCGAAACTCGGGAGGGCTGTGCCACATCCCCCGGGTTTCGCTATAAGCTCAGCCCGGGCTACTTTTGATTTTCACCATTGCCTTTATTTTCTTTTGGAAGCCGTCTTTTTCTTTCGGGCCACCGGCGTATGTCCTTTAGGCTTAGCCCTTGGCCTGGTTTTCGGCTTATCATCCAGCTTCTTCGGAGTTGCGCGTGGATTAGCGCGCGTACGGCTTTCGGCACGGCCGTGCTTTTTTTCTATCGCGGGCATATCGACACTTCTCAACAGTTTATTGAGACTGACTTCATCAAGGTCTGTAAACTTACCTGCGGCCAGCCCACGCGGCAGTGTGATATCACCAAAGCGCACCCGAATCAGACGACTCACCGTGATCCCCTGCGATTCCCACAGACGGCGCACTTCACGCTTGCGCCCTTCTTTAAGGATGACATGGTACCAGTGGTTGGCCCCCTGTCCGCCGGCATCACGAATAGTATCGAATGACGCCTTACCATCGTCTAACTCGACCCCTTCACGCATCTGTTTAATCATGTCACGGTCGACCTCCCCCAGCACACGCACGGCGTATTCTCGCTCGATGCCAGCCGAAGGGTGCATCAGTTTATTGGCCAGTTCACCGCTGGTGGTGAGTAACAGCAGGCCACTGGTATTGACATCCAGCCGACCGACCGACACCCAACGCCCACCACGCAGCTTTGGCAGGTTGTCATAAATCGTGGCGCGCCTTTCAGGGTCATTACGCGTGCATATTTCGCCCACCGGCTTGTGATAGATGATCACTTTGAGTGGCAGTTCCTGTTTATATTTCAGGCGAAGCTGTTTGCCATCGAGCATCACCCGATCATCTTCGGTGATATGGATGCCTAACGTGGCGACTTTACCATTGACGTTGATACGCCCTTCCTGCACCCACGCCTCGACCTGACGACGCGAACCGTGGCCGGCCTGCGCCAACGCCTTCTGAATACGCTCACTCATTAAATTAGTTCAACCTGCCCTTGCGGCTAGCGGATCTTCATCATCCGTTTGTTCATCATTGATTAATGCGGCGGCTGTTTCTGACTCGTGTTCAGTCACATCGATATCAGTGTTGGTATCTTCGATATCAGCACTGTTGCTTTCTTCTATGTGGCTTTCTTCTGTATTGTTGTCATCAACATCGCTCGCTTCATTCGATAGTTCTGCCTGCTCGCTCGTCACCGCCGCCTGCTCGGCGACTGCCGCTGGCTCGTCCGTATCAACGTCAACGGTGCTGGCCGGTGCGTCGTCATCTGACGCATCGCCTTCTAGTGCTTCGATAGTCTCGGCATTCGCGGCCGCTTCACCGCCGGTGATCACCTTTAATTCCATCTCGCTCTGAATCGAATCAAGGCTGCGAATTTCCGCCAGCGGTGGTAGCTCACTGAGACTTTTAAGATTGAAGTAATCAAGGAACTGTCGCGTGGTGCCATATAACGCTGGTTTACCGGGGACATCGCGATGCCCCACTACACGCACCCATTCCCGTTCCAGCAAGGTCTTGATGATCGATGAACTGACCGCGACGCCACGCACATCTTCAATCTCAGCACGCGTCACCGGCTGGCGATAGACAATCAGCGAAAGTGTCTCGAGCAGCGCACGCGAATAACGTGACGGACGTTCGACATCAAGGCGCGAGAGCCAGTGCGAAAGATCCTGCCGGGCCTGATAGCGGTAGCCGCTCGCAACCTCTTTCAATTCAATACCACGCGCTTCACACTCCGCTTCCAACTGCGTCAGCACTTCTCTAATCTCTTCGCGGCCGATCTGTTCATCCTCAGTAAAGAGGCGCAGCAGATACTCCATTGAGGCAGGTGAGTCCGCGGTCATAATCGCGGCCTCGATAATATTTTTAAGCTGTGTTTGATTCATTGGGCTCGTGAACATGTTGGGGTGCCTTTACGTAAATAGGGCCATAGTTTTCAGTTTGTACCAGTTCCAGTAGTGATTCTTTCACCAGCTCAAGGATGGCCAGTAGTGAGACCACGACGCCCATGCGCCCTTCTTTCAGGGTAAACAGGGCAGAGAATTCAGTAAATTTTTCAGTGTTGACCATCCCCAGCACTTCCGTCATGCGCTCTCGCACAGAGAGCGGTTCCATTTTAATCTGATGATGGGTGTACATGTCTGCCCGCGCCATGATTTCCTGAAAGGCGAGCAGAATCTCCTGTAATTCGACCTGCGCCTCGATCCTCACCACTTTGCTCTCGGGGGCCTTCACCGTAATGGGCAGGATATCGCGATCCACCCGCGGCATCGCTTCAATTTCTTCCGCCGACTGTTTGAAGCGCTCGTACTCCTGCAGACGCCGGATCAGTTCCGCTCGCGGATCGTCTTCATCGTCCACTTCAACCGGGCGCGGCAACAACATCCGTGATTTGATCTCCGCCAGCATCGCCGCCATCACCAGATACTCCGCGGCCAGCTCAAGGTGTAGCTCCTTCATCAGCTCAACATAGACCATGTACTGACGGGTGATCTCGGCAATCGGGATATTGAGGATATCGAGGTTCTGACGCTTGATCAGATAGAGCAGTAGATCGAGCGGTCCTTCGAATGCCTCCAGAAAGACTTCCAGTGCATCCGGTGGAATATAAAGATCCTGCGGCGGCTCGCTTATGCTCTTGCCCTGCACGATGGCAAATGGCATCTCCTGCTGCGAAGGGCGCGACGCGACGGCTGCTTCCTCCACATCGACTCCGCTATCTACAGCAGTATTTATGTCAGGATTCACATTAGAAACCATAATAGATAGAATTCATAACTGGTTGATTATTAATTACTTGCAAATCCCATCACCTCTCGCACTTCATCCAGTGTGTCACGCGCTACTTCGCGCGCACGTTCACTCCCTTCAGCAATGATATTCCGCACCAGCTTAGGATTCTGAACATACTCCAGCGCTCGCTCGTGGATCGGTGCCTGTTCTGCTATTACAGCATCGATAACCGGTTGTTTGCAATCGATACAACCAATCCCGGCGCTACGGCACCCTTCAACCACCCACTCGCGCACTTCATCAGAGGAATAGATCTGATGAAAGCCCCAGACTGGACAGACCTCAGGATTACCCGGATCAGTCCGCCGCACCCGCGCGGGATCCGTCTGCATCGTGCGTAGCGTCTTCTCCACCACTTCCGGCGCTTCACGCAGACCAATGGTGTTGCCGTACGATTTGGACATCTTCTGCCCATCAAGCCCTGGCATCTTTGCAGTCGGGGTCAATAGCGCCTGCGGCTCAGGCAAAATAATTTTACCGCCGCCCTCTAAATAGCCAAACAGGCGTTCGCGATCACCGAGCGTAATGTTCTGCTGTGTCTCTAATAATGCGCGCGCCTTTTCTAGAGATTCATAATCACCTTTCTCCTGATAATTCTTACGCAAACTATTGTAAAGCTTGGAATTCTTTTTTCCAATCTTCTTAATTGCCAGCTCGGCCCTTTCGGCAAAGTCTGGCTCACGCCCGTAGAGATGGTTGAAGCGTCGCGCCACTTCACGTGTCAGTTCAACATGCGCCACCTGATCCTCACCGACCGGCACCTGCGATGCTTTGTAGATCAGGATATCGGCGCTCTGCAATAATGGGTAGCCGAGAAAACCAAAGGTATCGAGGTCTTTCTCTTTCAGCTTCTCCTGCTGATCTTTATAGCTTGGCACGCGCTCCAACCAGCCCAACGGGGTGATCATAGAGAGCAACAGGTGCAGCTCTGCATGCTCGGGCACGCGCGATTGAATAAAGAGATTTGCCGCGCCGGGATTGACCCCAGCGGCCAGCCAGTCGACCACCATCTCCCAGACGCTGTCACTAATCAGTGCGGTATTTTCATACTCTGTGGTCAGTGCATGCCAGTCTGCGACAAAGAAAAAACACTCATATTCGTGCTGTAACTTCACCCAGTTTTTCAAAACACCGTGATAGTGCCCCAGGTGCAATCTGCCCGTCGGGCGCATCCCAGAGAGCACACGGTTTTTTTGAGAAGCCGTAGTAATCAATCAATTATCCTCTTAATTTAAACAAAAGCTTTTACTTTTAAAGGCCAAACAGCATGAATAGCTGAGTTTGCAGATAGTTGATCGGCGGCCATAGAACCTTGCCCAATACACCCGTTACCATCAACCCCAGCAGAATAACAAAACCCCAGCGCTCAAGCTGATTAAACTGCCAAGAGAGTTTATCTGGCAGTAGTGAGGCAACAATCCGCCCACCATCAAGCGGCGGCAATGGCAACAGATTTAGCACCATCAAAATAAGATTGATGGTAATCCCGGCGCCTCCCATATACATCAATGGCAGTGCGATCATCTCGGCACTGCCAGCCGTCGCCAGCACCAGTCCCAATTTCAGGATCGCTGCCCACAGCAGTGCCATCAGCAGGTTACTCATCGGCCCTGCCAATGCGACCAGCACCATGTCTCGCTTCGGATTGCGTAGATTTTCCCAGGTCACCGGCACCGGTTTTGCCCATCCAAAGATAAAGCCGCCCATCAGCAGCAACAGCCCGGGGACTAAAAGGGTACCAATGGGATCGATATGTTTAATCGGATTGAGCGTCAGTCGGCCCATCATCATCGCCGTCTTGTCACCCAGTCGCAGCGCCATCCAGCCATGTGCCACTTCATGCACTGTGATTGCCAATAGCACCGGGAGTGCCCAGGCGGCAATGCGTTGAACCACGCTTAAATCATCCATGAGGCGATTATAACCTTATTACTACGATGATTTTAATCATTAATGGGCGATCAGCCTTCGACGACCGAAGGATCTCCTTTACCACGACGCACCACCACAGGCGCTTCGCCCGTCAGGTCGATCACCGTACTCGGCTCATAACCGCCCCAGCCGCCGTCGATAATCAGATCGACCAACTTGCCAAGCTGCTCACTCATCTCTTCCGGGTCGGCCAGCGGCGCTTCGTCACCCGGCATCGTCAACGTAACGCTCATCATCGGTTCGCCCATCGCCTCCAGCAGCGCCTGCGTGATCGGATGCTCCGGCACCCGCAGTCCAATACTCTTGCGTTTCGGATGCTGCAAGCGGCGCGGCACCTCACGCGAGGCCTCAAGAATAAAAGTGTAAGGCCCCGGTGTCAGCGACTTCAGCAGTCGAAACACCTGGTTATCGACGCGCGCGTAAGTGGAGAGCTCCGAAAGATCACGGCAGATCAAGGTGAAATTATGCTGATCATCCAGCGCACGAATACGACGAATACGATCCATCGCTGACTTGTTACCAATCTCACAGCCGAGGGCGTAACAGGAGTCCGTCGGATAGACGACCACCCCACCGCTACGAATAATGGCGACGGCCTGATTAATCAGGCGCAGCTGGGGAGTCTCGTTATGAATTCTTAGATACTGCATAAAAACAACAACCTAATATTTCTTTGTTATATTTTAATTTAACTTTTAATCGACGAATTACATGTAAATCAACTACTGCCAATCTCGCCAAACTGGAGGACACCCCGCTGGCAAGGGGTGAACTTTACCCAACTTTGCCCAACTATTATGAGGGGAGTGAAAATCAGAACCGACGGACCCTAGCAGTCCAATCTCTTCCGCATACCCCGCCATCAGATGCGCCTCTTCTGCATTGTGGCTACTACAGGTGACTTCGAGCGCCGCGCCATCCAGCGCCTTAAAATCTAGCAGGAACTCACGGAACAGCGTGCGACTCATTTTGTACCGTGCGGGATGTGCCACCACGGCCTGGCCACCCGCGCCGTGAATCCAGCCGAGTGCCTCTTCTAATGAGGCCCATTCGCACGGCTCATAACAGCGCTTGCCCTTCACCAGGTACTTTTTAAAGGCCTGCTGAATATCGCGGACCTCGCGCCGCTCCACCAGATACATCGCAAAATGGAGACGACCCACCACCCCGCTGGCCAAACCACAGGCACCAGCGTAGACATCGGGCATGCCGATCTTCTCAAAACGAGCGCCAATCGCCTCTGCACGCTGTTGCCGTTTCACCCGCAATTCTGCGAGCCCCTGTTGAAGCGGCGGAAAATTGCGGTCAATGCCGAGCCCCACAATGTGGATCAAACGTTTGCGCCAACTCACCGAGATCTCAATGCCGGGGACAAAATCGATCCCCACTTCCGCCGCCGCAGCCGCAGCTTCGAGATGCCCATCGGTACTGTCGTGGTCGGTCAACGCTAGCACATCGACACCACTCTCTGCCGCCAGATGCACCAGTGCCGTTGGGCTCAATACGCCATCAGAGGCGGTTGAGTGGCTATGAAGATCGTAACAAATTGAGGACAAGGCCTTGATTCCTGTTTTCACGTGTTATACTCGGTTTCCAGCGGCATATTATGCCACGTCTGCTGACAACACGCCGACTATCATTTAATTTAGCTTATTCAGAACCGAATAAAAACAGACGACACTTATGAAATTTCTTGCCGATTTTTTCCCGGTTTTACTCTTTTTTATCGCCTATAAGGTGTACGATATTTACGTTGCCACCGCCGTCGCGATCGCCGCATCGTTTGCACAGGTGACGATTCACTGGATCCGCCACCGCCGCTTCGAAAATATGCATCTGGTCACGCTCGCCATTATGGTTGTCTTTGGCGGTGCTACTCTATTCTTACAGGATGAAATGTTTATCAAATGGAAGCCGACCGTAATTAACTGGGTCTTTGGCGCAGTATTTCTCGGCAGTCACTTCATCGGTGAAAAGACCATCATTCAACGCATGATGGGGCAGGCGATGACGTTGCCACAACCGATCTGGCTCAAGCTTAACGTCAGTTGGATACTGTTTTTTGTCATCATCGGCTTTGTGAACCTCTATGTGGTCTATAATTTTGATACTGACACCTGGGTCAACTTCAAACTCTTTGGACTTATGGGACTGACGATTGCCTTTGTGATGCTGCAAATTCCCTTTCTCACCAAATACATCAAACCGGATGAAGATGACAATAATGGAGAAAAACCGTAATGCTCTACGCGATTATCGCTGAAGACGTCGCTGATTCGCTGGAAAAACGACTCGCGAGTCGCCCTGCTCATGTTGACCGCTTGAACATATTAAAAGATGCTGGCCGCCTGGTACTCGCAGGCCCTCATCCAGCCATCGATAGTGAAGACCCCGGCAGTGCAGGCTTCAGTGGCAGCCTGATTGTGGCGGAGTTTCTCTCACTCTCAGACGCGCAGGCATGGGCGGATCAAGACCCGTACATCAGCGCCGGAGTCTATGAAAAGGTGACGGTAAAACCATTCAAAAAGGTTTTACCGTAACCTCAGCACTTGAATCAGCATCACAATCAGTTGTAGCATCGTATGTTATGGTCCATTTCCAGCTGCCAATATTAGCGTTGAAAGGAATAAGTTTATGAAACCTCTGAAACATCTCTCGTTGATTTTACTCACCGCTTCCCTGTTGTCACTGCCCATCGTGCACGCCGAAGAAGATAATATTGTCGCTGTCATCGATGGTAAGTCAGTGGATAACGACACCTTTGACCAATATGTAACGATGCGTGCTCAACAGGTACAACATAACGGCAGAATCAGCAACGAGCAGCGCAAGCTACTGCTACAGGAGTACATCAACAGTGAACTCCTCTACAATGCAGCAATCAAGGCTGGTGTCGATAAGTTATCCGAAGTAAAAGCTGAGATTGAGATGCAAGCCAGATCGGCCATTATCAACCATGGGCTCAAAACCCATCTCGATGAAAAACTCACGGAAGCTGCACTCAAAGCAGCCTATGATGAAGCGTACGGCGAAGGCAGCCACGAGTATCACATCCGGCATATTCAGGTAAAAAGCGAGTCGGAAGTAAACAATATTCTGGCGGCACTGAAACGCGGTGAAGATTTTAAAAAACTGGCGGGCACTATTTCAATCGATCCTTCCAGCAGTGAGGGCGGCGACCTCGGCTGGATGGACACCGACATGATGCCCCCTCCATTTGCGGCCATTGTCACTACGTTAAAGCCCGGCGAATATAGCCAAATCGGGATAGAGAGTCGTTCCGGCTGGCACGTGATCCAACTGGATGAAAAACGTTCCACCAACCCACCGCCATTTGAAACCGTCGCCGAGCAGCTCGCGACTGAATTACAGAACAAAGTAGTAAAAGGCTATATCGATAACCTTCGTAACAGCGCCAGGATTGAGATTAAATAGCCAGGCTGCATTTCTCGTCGCTGGCTTGACTATGTCGGTGATGACTGTCGCCGTGCATAGCTAATCGCGCCATCAAGGCCAGGGGTTTCCGTCATCATCAGACTGACTGGAAGCCCCTTTAAGTTTTCCTGCATCGCCCCTTTACAGGCAAACCGCTCACTAAAGGTCGATGCAGCCGATGAGAGACGGCGCTGTAACTTTAACGCGATACCGCCGCTCAGATAGACACCCTTTACCGGATAGTGGTGCAGCACAATGTCCCCCGCCACGGCTGCGAATATCTCTATAAAGCAGTCCAGTGTGTAGATGCACAGGGCATCACCCATGTCGGCATATTGACTGATGACCTGCGCAGGGTCCATCCCCTGCATCGCCGACCTGACCTCGCTCGACTCTGCCATACCAAGCTCATCCCGAAAGCATTGATAAAGTGTATATATACCACGGCCTGACAACAGCATTTCAACACTCACATGGGCATGGATTCTGTGCAACCACGTCAGTAACTGCTGTTGAACCGCTGTTACCGGCGCAAACGATGTGTGTCCGGCTTCACTACTAAACACCTGATAATCATTGTCCCTGCTGACCAGATGAGCTGCACCCAGACCGGTACCGACACCAATGACGACTGCACTAAATTTAGCGCGCTCGCTTACTGGTAAGGCTGAACCATTTTCACCTTTCTGTATCATCAATAGGTCATCATTTTGCAGATCGGGTATTGCATAAGCGACCGCAGCAAGATCATTGATCAGGCTGACACGCTCGGTTTGTAATTGCGTGGCCAGATCATCTTCACAGACATGCCAGGGCAGATTAGTTAACGCGGCTTTGCCGGCTATCACCGGGCCTGCGACAGCAAAGCAGACGGCATCAAATGATCGCTCTATCGTATAATCCAGTAGAAAGGCATCAATAACTTCGCTCAAACCTGAGTAGGCCGCACTGGCATAGTGTTTTTCATATCTGACTATGGGATCACAGCTGTCCCGCACATAAACAAGCCGCGTATGGGTACCGCCAATATCACCCGCTAAAATTTGCATACAAGCCCTGTTATTTTACGACCGTTTAAGCGACCTACGCTGTTTGTAATAGTTGACCAGCCCGTTAGTTGAAGAGTCATGCGTCGTCACCTCATCATCATCATTCAACTCATCAGAGATAGTCGTGGCAAGCTGCTTGCCAAGTTCAACCCCCCACTGGTCAAACGAATTTATATTCCAGATAACGCCTTGCACAAAGACCTTATGCTCATACATCGCAATCAGAGAACCTAGCGTACGCGGCGTCAATGTATCAAACAGAAATGTACTGGTCGGCCGGTTACCGGGGAAGACCTTATAAGGCAGTAACGCTTCAATTTCCGCTTCACTCATGCCACTTTTCTGTAGTTCCTCTAGCGCTTGCTGTTCTGTTTTACCACGCATCAAGGCCTCGGTCTGGGCGAACACATTCGACATCAATGCGCGATGATGACGAGCAATACAACGGTAACTAAAAAGCGGCGCAAGGATATCGGCTGGCACCAGTTTTGTCCCCTGATGCAACAGTTGAAAAAAGGCGTGTTGCCCCGAAATACCAATTTCACCAAACAGCACGGGGCCTGTTTGATAATTCACTATTTCACCATTGCGATCGATATATTTGCCATTACTCTCCATATCCACCTGCTGCATATAGGCAGCAAAACGGTGCAGGTATTGATCATAAGGGAGAACAGCGGTTGCCTGCACCTTGAAAAAATTGTTATACCAGACACCTATTAGCGCCATCATCACCGGAATGTTTTGCGCCAAAGGTGCAGTCTTAAAATGCATATCAAGTTCATAGGCACCCTCTAATAACTCATCGAACTGTTCGGCACCAATCGCGATCATGGTCGATAAACCAATCGCAGACCACAATGAATATCGCCCCCCTACCCAGTCCCACATCTTAAAAATATTTTCATCGGCGATGCCAAACGCTTTGGCCAGCTTTGTATTGGAAGTTACCGCTGAAAAGTGACGACCGATTTTTTCATCACTGCCGATATGGCTGAGATACCACTGCCGCGCCGTTTCGGCATTCAGCATCGTGTCCTGTGTGGTAAAACTTTTCGAAGCGACAATAAAAAAAGTGGTTTTTGGGTCGAGATACTCAAGTGTTTCATTGATATGATTTTCATCAATATTAGAGACAAAGTGCACGTTCAGGTCATGCAAGGAATAAGGTTTCAACGCCTCATTCACCATCAATGGCCCCAGGTTAGAACCACCAATACCGATATTCACGACATCGGTAATCGCCTGGCCCGTTGCGCCGCGCCACACACGGCTGCGTATCTTTTCAGCAAGACATTTTACCCGCACTCTTTCAGCTTTTATTTCCACTGAAATATCGACCCCGTCCAGCATAATTGGCGCATCACCCTGATCCCTGAGTGCAGTATGTAAAACGGCACGGTGCTCGGTGTGATTAATCGCGTCACCCGCAAACAGTCGTTCAATCCAGTCCGGTAGCGCAGCCTGCTCAGCAAGTTTCAGTAACAGGCTAACGGTTTCATCGGTGATGCGATTCTTGGCGTAGTCATAAACAATGTCATTAAAGTACAGAGAGAACTTGGCAAAGCGCTCCTTATCTTCTTCAAACAGGTCGCACATATGCACCTGCTTGATTTCATCATAATGTTGTTTTAGTGCCAGCCACGCCTGAGACTGCTTTAATCGAGGCATCTTCAAGTCATCCTTTTAGTCTAAAAACAAAATCTATCCCAGAATTACCGAGCCGATACTGAACATTACCCATCAAAATACCACCCAGCATGCGAACGGTTGATATAGACATACTACTAGGCAAAACGTGTCATGCACATAACAAATAGCCGGTTTTTTTAATATTTTTGTCAATACGTATATAAACTTTAGGCCCACGCCAGCCTGTGGCCATCCACACCTCAACAACACGTTCGCCTTGCATCAAACAAAATGGTAATCTGAGCACTATCGTGAATGATGATAAAAAAGCTAACAACATAATAATGAATATTAAAAAAATTCCATCCGTACCTTTTACTGACCAGAAAACGGGGACTTCCGGGCTGCGTAAAAAGGTGAAGGTATTCCAGACCCCTCACTATCTGGAGAATTTTCTACAGGCGATATTCGATGTCGCTACCGACCTCAAAGGCGGCTTGCTGATCCTCGGTGGCGACGGACGCTACTATAATAATGAGGCGATCCAGACTATCCTGAAGATGGCGGTTGCTCACGGGATTAGTCATATAAAAGTGGGCCAGAATGGTCTGCTCTCGACCCCAGCCGTTTCCCATCTGATACGTAAATACAGTGCTGCCGGGGGTATCATTCTCTCCGCAAGCCACAATCCTGGCGGGCCTGATGGTGACTTTGGCATCAAGTTTAATACCGCCAATGGCGGCCCAGCAGATTCCAAATTTACCGATCAGCTTTTCGCCAGCAGCTTACATATCACAGAATATAAAATCGCCACGATAGAGGACATTCCTCTGCAGAAGCTGGGCGAGTATCAGTGCGGTGAAACCCGGATCGAAATCATCGACCCCGTGAGTGATTACGCTGACCTGATGGCGGAAATTTTTGACTTTCCCAGCATACAGGCGCTGTTCGACTCTGGCCTGTTCAATATCTGTTTTGACGCCATGCATGCCGTCACCGGCCCGTATGCCAAAGCGATCTTCCAACAGCGCCTTAATGCAAGAACCAGCTCTGTGATCAACGCAACGCCACTCAAAGACTTCGGTGGCGGCCACCCTGACCCTAACCTTATCTATGCCAAAGAACTGGTCGAACGACTCAATCAGGGCAAAGATGCGCCCAACTTCGGTGCCGCCTCAGATGGAGATGGTGACCGCTACATGCTGATCGGACGGAACTTCTTTGTGAATCCCAGTGATTGTCTGGCCATCATGACCGCCAATGCCCACCTGTTATCTGGCTACCAACAAGGGCTTAATGGTGTCGCGCGCTCCCTGCCGACCAGCCGCGCCGTCGACAAGGTCGCGGAGACACTCGGTATTGAATGTTATGAAACTCCGACTGGCTGGAAATATTTCGGTAACCTGCTGGATGACCGACGCATTACGCTGTGCGGCGAAGAGAGCTTTGGCGGCGGCTCTGACCACATCAGAGAAAAGGATGGCATCTGGGCCGTGCTGTTCTGGTTAAATCTCGTCACTGTCAAACGTCAATCAGTCGAAGAGATCACCCGCGCTCACTGGACACGTTTCGGTCGCCACTATTATTCACGCCATGACTACGAAGGGCTCGATAGCAACGTTGCGGAACAGTTAATGGAAGGTTTACGCAAGCGGGTCGAGACCCTGAAAGGCGAGACATTCGCCGGACATACCGTCAGTTTCAGCGATGATTTCAGTTATACCGACCCGGTCGACCATAGCATCACAAAGCATCAAGGCATCCGCATCCTGTTTGAGGATGAATCACGCATCGTCTTCCGCCTCTCCGGCACAGGCACCGAGGGGGCTACCTTACGTGTCTATCTGGAACGTTACGAAGCCGATCCTGCTCTGCATGACCTGGAGACGCAAACAGCTCTCGCGGATATGATTGCCATCGCCCGTGAACTGGCAGAACTGGAAACACGCTGCGGACGGGAACAGCCCGACATCATTACCTAAACTAAGCAGCAATTATAAAGCAAAACTGATTTCACCATAAAAACTTCGACCCGCCAGTGGGTAATCTCCTGGAATTGTCGCCCCTTGCGTATGAGCCAGTTCAAATAGTGTTGGTTCTCTCGCATCTTCATCGAGGAGGTTTCTTACCGAAAAGGTAAAATCCATATTGGGGAGTAACTGACGACGCTTTAAAGTGGCATCAAGGATAGTGTAATCACCAATATCGGGCCTTTGATCGCCAACCGCACGCTTACGATCTGCGATCCATTTCATCTGCGTACCCAAGAACCACTGCGGTAAAAACCCCCAGTGGGCACTCGCGTAAAACTGTTGCTGAGGTGCATTAGGGACATCGGCCGCCGTCACGCCATCTTCTGCATTTTGGAACGCATAAAAACCTCTGAGCTGCAGTTTTGAGTTCACATGCCAGTTTGTCTCTAGCTCAAAACCACTTCCTTTTTGCTTACCAATATTTCGCGCCGGAATCCCAAAAGAGCGGTCAATCAAATCACTGATGTGGTATCTGAAAATACTCAGCACAACATTAAACTCACTTACGGGACGATAATCCAACACCGCTTCGTAAGTATCAATTTTTTCAGCGCTGACGTTTCTATTTCCGAGCGTTGCCGGATTATTTTGAAAATAGAGTTCGCTAAATGCAGGGGCACGGAAGGCACGGCCATAAAGAAATTTTGTTGTCAGTTTAGATAATTCTTTCCAAACAACCGCAATACGGGGGTTTGTTGTATCTTTAAAATCTGAATAGTTATCATAGCGGACACCTGCAGTTAATGCCCAGTCATCATCTACATCCCACTCATCCTGCAACAGGATATGATTCACTGTTCTGCTTTCTCGCACCATATAGGCGAACTGAGTGCCCGTTACATCCACAATCACCCCATCCGCACCACCGGTACCAAAATTTTTAACCTCACGCGGGTCGACTTCGACCCATTCGGAACCCACCCCTAATAGCAATCGATGTCCCGCAAACTTGGTATAATCGGCGCGGAATGAGAGTGAGCTCTTACGTTGCGTCGCACCCGGATCCCCAATGACACCATCAACAAAAGGGCCAACAGGCGGGTAGAGCAAAAAATGTGCATCTAATTCAACTAACTCATAGTTGAAACGCGAACTCAGATTCCAGCCAGCGAATAGATCTTTTTTCTCATGCTGAATATCGACTAGATACAGCTCTGATTGATCATTGCCTGTAGGATCGACAACCTGTGCTGCTCCTTGCCCATGACCCGCGTCATCCAAATTCCAGTTCCATAGTTTGAACTTCCAGTCCTCATTACTTAATGTTACCTGAGCGTTGCTATAATCATACCTCGTCTCTAGTGGACCATTTCCTGAAAACCCAAAGATTTCATCACTATATTTTACAATTCTTCCATCATCGCCATCACTTTCACTTGTTTCCAGGCTAAAGGCTAAATCCCATCTGTCATTAAGACTGACCGCATGTTGAAGCCAGATATCCTGACTATTAAATGAACCTTGACGCCAACCTGCCTGTGTACCATTAATTTCATCAGCGCTCTTTGTGATAATATTAATAACACCTGCAAAGGCATCGGCACCATAAAGCGCTGAACCAGGACTTTTCATCACCTCGATCCGTGCAATATTGGCAACAGGCATACGAAAACCAGTAGGGGTGCTCCCAGTGCCAACGTATGCCACATCATGACCGTCTAGTAAGACCAATACCTGAGAGTTATCAGCAGTATGAATTCCTCTAATCGAAAAATGAGATTCTAGCCGCGCTACCGGATTAAGATAGACATGCACCCCTGGAATCATTTCCAGTACCTGACTAAACTCTGTCACGCCCATCGCTTCAATTTCAGCAGCAGTAATCACATTAACAACAGCAGGCACATGAGAGAGCTTTAGTGATTGTCCTGTGGCAATCTCCACCTCAATATCCAATAACTCCTCCATGGAAAGCTCGAATAGCTCATCTGTCGAGATATCACTCCACGCCAGTGACGGTAAGTAAACACAACTCACTAAACATGCAATCCTAAAAAGGCTATTATTTTTTTTCATTGCTTTGCTGATACTCCTCAAAAGCACGAAGTCAACTGATGACTTTTCCTAAATAACCGCAAATCAAACCATATCCAATAAAAGGTAATGCAACTATTTTGAGCTTAATCCAGTAAAAACCATCAAGTCGCACCAACACCACCATCAACTGTCCATATAGAACCCGTGACATAAGTAGATTCGGCCTGAGACAATATTACTTGCGCTATTTCTTCTGAAATCGCATAGCGGCCTAGCGGAATAACCGTTTCTTGATGCGCCTTTATCTCATTTATCTGTTCTGGTTTCAGACCTAATTTTCCTATTAACGGAGTATCAACCGCACCCGGTGAAACGCAGTTTACCCGAATACCTTGTGGCGCAAGCTCTAGCGAAAGACTTCGTGTAAATCCATCAACCGCCCCTTTCGTTGCAGCGTATAAGGACGCATTAGGCAAGCCATTATTTGTTATCACAGAAGAGACATTCACAATTACGCCTCTTTTCTTCGCTAATGCAGGAACAAGCTTTTGTATCAATAGAAGCGGGCCACGTATATTGACATTTAAAAACTCGTTGTAATCTGCAAGCGTATGAGCAGTTATTGGCATGAATCTAGCTATAGCTGCGTTATTCACCAACACATCTAGCCCCCCACCAGAGAAGCATGCCGCCAAAATTTCGATATGATCAGGATTAGAAATATCTGCAACAATCCCTTCCACACCCAAATTTCCTGCTGCCTCAGCTACCCGCTGAGAACTACGCCCGCATATGGTGACATCATACCCACGCTGCTTAAATAGACCAGCTGTAGCATACCCAATCCCTGAATTCCCACCAGTAACCAATACTCTTTTCATTGCCAATGATCCTCTTTAATTTTTCGTACAAAATCCTTTTCTAACCTTCCAAAAAACTTCAAGTTTACTCAAACACTTAAGCAGCAATCATTTAGTCAGTTACTATAAATCTATATATTATTAAGATAACACTCGTGCGGTCTTCCCCTCATACAACACATCGTCACAACGAAGAGGTAAAAATGTATCTGCCGGTCTATCACACACATCAGCAAAACATGCAGTAATCCCACTATTAACAACCACAGAAAAAACCCTATATACTTCACTTGAGCTAAATTGACAGTCTGATAAGAACGCGGCAACATAGCCATTTATGTTTATCCCTTCATCAAATTTTTCTAACATATATGCCTCGATATCGTATGCTAATCGCAGATGATCGCCCCGACTAAAGCCCAGTTTATCGGCGATTTTTTCCAGTGCTAGTACTCGCTCATCACCTTTAGCTATTGGTCTTGCGTAACCCATTATATATGGCTTTCCGCCGTGCTTTGAGCATTCTATTTCAACTATTTCTTTAACACTTAAACCTTGATTAAATTTTACCATCGCGCCTTTAATGAACGCGATGCCTTCCAGTATAGGCCTCGTTCCATAAGAACGAGAATCGTTAGCTAAAATACCAGCAACGGTAGCAGCAACCGTTGATGTCTGCATCGTCCCACCCAGCGCACCGATGTGGTTGCACCATATCCTCGGATCAGGCCAGCTCAGGCAAATATGAACGGCTTCAAACCAGTCGGCCAAACGACGCTCAGGCATCCGACCGGTAGCATTGAGGATCATTACCTGCATATAAGAGACTTCGCCCACGAGATCATTCATCATGTCGTAGCCATGAGAAAAGACACCCTTACCGATAATCCAGCCGCCTTTTTTACTATAAATTTTATTCCTGTTTTTATCCCACAGGGCGGTATCTACGACCTTATTCTTCGATAACATAGTCTTCATCCTTCACAAAAGGCATAGCGGTCATCGGTTTGTTTGATTGCTCCATACCATGCGCGAGTAGACCTGGCGCGCTTAATAATTGAAATAATCCGGCGCCATAACGGGGTTGAAATCCCAGCTCTGCAAAAACGGCTGCTGCTAATCCTGTCATTAACCAACCCATTTGATGTGGCGCAAGTAGCTGTGCGAATTCACAGCCCCATTTTAATATTTTCCTATCAGCATCGAGCTCAGCAAAACCATTGGCCATTTCGCCCGGCATCACATCAATACTGCCATAGCGACTCCCAAATCCCGGGGCTATGTGCCAGTCCCCCTCTTCAGGTGCGACCGCCTCTTTAAGCAGCATATCCATAACGTTTCCAACAGGTTTTTTAAAGTTTTTTCTAAGAAAGCGCATAGACGATTCGATTTCACCCGCACCGAGGTGAGCCCCGCCGAGGATCGTTAAGCCAATAGGTAAAATGTGTTCAGGATTAGTTTTTCCGATACCGGCATTCATCGCGGCACGTGTCGCAGGGTGACGAGGGCCAGGATTGATCAGAAATATCATTAATTTTTCCAGCAGAAACGCCTCTTCTTTCCCGGGCAACTCACCTCTAAATAGTAGGTAGAGCGTTTCGATGAAACTGCATTTTTCGACCAGGTCGGTTATTTCATAACCGTGACATCTTGCACTGCTGGCAATATACGGATTCTCATCGCTCGCGGTTTCTTCCCAAATCCGGGTCGATATCTTATCTGAGAATACTTCATCACGCTTTTTGACTTGTTGGTGTTTATTGACACTCATAATGCTTACCATTGATGTTAGCTATCTAGCCTATTCAACACGACACAACAGAGTTTTCAGCACCCAATTCGAACATGTAGTGGAGATCCATTCTGCCCCTAAATATAACGGTAAAAACAGTAACGCTAAGTACTTTAACGACCTTAATCTAACTCAGACTTTCCATATCCTAAGCCTAATTGAATATTTATACAAAAATTAGTCATTGAAAACAATATCCAATCATCAAATCGGTTAAGTGCCGATTTCGTAACTTAACGAATCATACAGTTAATCAATAAACTTATGGCAACAAGCTAGTTAATAGATCGAATGAGCGCGCGATTAATTACATTCGACACTATAAAAAATAACTCAAAAACCTAGCGAGTCATCACTAATAGCCAAAATAGCCTTTGTACTGAACATTAGCTACCACCACACTATATCGATACCACACTTAAGTTAATTATGAATAGCACTAAAGAAGGTGTGCCGAAGAAACATTAAATGAGGTAAATAGCCCCTTACCTTTCAACAATAAATAGCATTATTATATTTACTGTGTTCTAACTGGCATGTAATATAAGAAATTATTGACAAATCATGTGATACTGATAAATTTATATCAATATCAACAAGTAATCAGTCAGACTTGGCCCTTTGTGGATAAACAGGCTTGAAGTTCAAAATAATGCTACAACAATGCATCACTTGAAGATTACTGATGACTTTAGTGACTATGGTACGTCGTACTCAGGATGAGTAATGCTCTGCCATCCATTACTACAATTAAGTCTGCAACACGAACTCATATTGTGACAAGGATGCTTTTACCTCACCTCAAGTACCTATTACTATTTTTAACTACGCTGTTTTATCCAGTAATCAGCCATGCTGAGAATTTTGACCAACACGAATACAGCCTAAAAGCTGTCTTTCTTGAGCGCTTTACACGCTTTATCGACTGGCCAGAAACCAAAATGCCAGAGCACGATAACCAATCTTTTGTAATCGCTGTCATCGGAAACCCTCAATTTGCTAACTTACTTAGCGATATCTATCAGAAAAAAAAGATTAAGGGTAAACAGGTCATTATTCAGAATATTGATCAGATAGAAAAAATGGACAACCCTAATCTGTTATACATCGCACCACACTCAAATCAAAAACTATCTGTGATACTTGAACAAGCTCGCCGCATCCCAGTTCTAACCATTGCGGATACAGACGGTTTTGCTAAAAAAGGCGTCATGATAAATTTCTACATGTCGAAGAAAAATAAAATTCGCTTTGAAATCAATGAGCGTGCCATCAAAGATTCCGGTCTCCATATTAGCTATAAATTACTTTCGGTTGCAAAAATAGTCCAATCGGAATAGCTAACTAATGAACTTTATTCAGAACCAATCAATTAGAAAAAAACTAATCACTATTATTTTAATAGTGACCAGTGCAGTCATGACGATTGGATTTAGTGTCATCATCTATAATGACATCAATGAATTCAAACATGACACCAGTAACAACAGCATCATAAATGCACGTCTTGTCGGCGATGAGAGTGTGAGTCCGCTTGCTTTCGGGGATGCTGAGGGCGCGAAGGAAGTACTACAACGTTTCAATTCAATACCTTCTATATTCAACGCCATCATATACGACCAGGATGACAATATTTTTGCCACATACAATAAGGACGCAACGCAACAGCTGCCTTCAATCCCACTAATTAAAACCCCATTAGTCGAATATAAAGGTGATTGGCTACATGTACACCAACCCATCACATATCGCGATGAACTCTACGGACACATTTACCTTCGTGTATCGACCATAGCACTCGATAAAAAAATTGAAACCTATCTACTTACCATTCTCTACATCACGATCGCCTTAATTGCAATTTCATACTACCTTGCAAGTCATTTACAGAAAATTATTTCAGGCCCGGTGATTAAGCTTTCCGAGGCTATTCATAAAATCATCAAAGATGATAACTATACCTTCCGGCCTGAAAAACAGGGCAATGATGAGATCGGCATTTTGTATGATGACTTCAACAACATGATCGAAAAAATATCGCAACGCCAGCAAGAGCGCGATCTTGCATTGGCAGAGCTATTTGAAGAGAAAGAGCGCGCGCTGGTGACGCTTGAATCCATTGGTGACGCCGTCATTACTACCGATATCAACGGAGTTATTGATTACCTTAATACAGTCGCTGAAAAACTGACTGGCTGGAGTAAAGAAGATGCCACAGGGCATCCAGTAGAGCATGTATTCAGAATAATTAATGAAATAACACGAGAAAAATCTATCAACCCAGTAGAATGCTGTATTGATGAAGGGCGCATTGTCGAACTTGCCGATCACACAGTACTTATCTGCAAAGACGGCAGTGAAATAGCCATCGAAGACTCGGCTGCCCCTATTCGAAATCAGGCTGAAGAACTGATCGGTGTCGTCATGGTATTCCATGACGTTACAGAGTCTCGCAGACTCTCCCAACAGTTGAGCTATCAGGCGCGTCATGATGCCCTCACTGGGTTAATCAATCGACGGGAATTTGAAGAACGTCTTGAACAAACTATTGAACAGGCACACACCCACCAGAATGAACATGCACTACTTTATATGGATCTTGATCAATTCAAGGTTGTCAATGACACTTGTGGTCACGCTGCTGGTGATGAACTACTTCGACAAATCACCTCCCTATTACAATCTAAAATGCGCAAACACGACACACTCGCAAGACTTGGTGGCGATGAGTTTGCAGTACTACTCGACTTTTGCGGCGCTGACGAAGCACAAAATATCGCAGAAAACCTTTGCGAAGCAGTCGAAGCATATCGTTTCACCTGGGAAGGCAATAACTTTGCCGTCGGTATGAGCATCGGGCTTGTGCCAATCAACAACAGTAGCGGAAGCATCGGCCTGATATTAAGTATTGCAGATAGTGCCTGTTATGCAGCCAAAGAAGCGGGCAGAAACAGAATACATATCTATGTGGAAGATGATATCACCGTCGCGCAACGCCACGGGGAGATGCGCTGGGTATCACGCATCACTCAAGGCCTTGAAGAAAATAGTTTCACACTCTACAGGCAGGATATAACCCCCATATCGACGAATACACAACAGGATGGAGAGCACTATGAAGTCCTGATCCGAATGAAGGATGAGGAAGATACCCTCGCCATGCCAAACTCTTTCCTGCCTGCGGCAGAACGCTACAATTTAATGCCCAAACTGGATCGATGGGTAATCAACACCATCTTTGAATGGCTTAGTGACTCTCAAGACACGCTTTCAGATCTGGGAATGTGTTCAATCAACCTTTCCGGCCACTCGGTGGGTGATGAGAAATTCCTGCAATACATCATCAACCTGCTTGAAAAATACAATATTCAACCCAGTAAAATCTGTTTTGAGATCACAGAAACAGCCACTATTGTGAACCTGACCAGTGCGACCCGGTTTATTCGTGCCCTCAAAAAGAAAGGTTGTCGTTTCGCACTAGATGACTTTGGCTCAGGGATGTCTTCCTTTTTATACTTAAAGAACCTGCCCGTCGATTTTCTTAAAATTGACGGTGGCTTTGTCAAGGACATCACCCATGACCCAATGGACCTTGCGTTGGTCCGCTCAATTAACGATATTGGACACGTCGTAGGTATGAAAACCATTGCAGAATTTGTTGAAAACGAAGAGGTGCTGAGAAAACTTAAGGTACTGGGCGTAGACTACGCCCAGGGCTACCTGTTTGGACAACCTAAGATTCTAATTAACTAGTCTTCTTCGGTAAGTGTTGCTAAATCCGTCAGCGGGTCAACCATTGACTCACTCTGTTCTTTAATCAT
>CALZIG010000215.1 GCA_945787585.1 uncultured Gammaproteobacteria bacterium
GTGATAAACAGCGCAAAGGCGACTATCCATAACAGCTGTGAGCTGGTGATCCACAGCGCATGCCACTGCGGTAGCAGGACTGGCATGACAACGCGTGACACACTGCCGATGAAGATGGCGGAAAACACCCATCCCAGCATGGCGGGATGTTGAGTAACGTCACGCCCGGTATGGCCCAGCGTGACGCGTGCCATCATGCCCATCGTCATCAGGCCAATACCGCCATAAGCAAAAGCGTGTAGTGCGAGTTTAGAGTGGAAGTCAAAGAGATAAGCGGCAGCGGTGACCCCCATGCCGACGATGATCCAGCCATAGGCGAGATAGAGTATCCACAGTAACGGTTTTTTCCAGATCCCAGGCGTGTGCCAGCCTGCCATGCGTATCGCATGTAACAGGCACAACAGCGCCGCACAGAGAGCGGCGAGGGCGGGTAGCGATAGAAACACCTCTGTGACGATAAAGATCAACAATAAGACCAGGCAGCTGATATCGAGCCAGCGGCGATGGGTTAGCGTTACCGCATAGCCCACGCCATTTTTAATAAACATCGGCATGACGCGTCCACCAAGCAGCAGGATGAAAGAGATGACGAAATAAAGCCCGCCGTAGAGTCCAAGCTGCGTGCCATTTTCTAGCAGACCAGACAGCCCCAGATAGAACAGTAGATTGCACACCATTAACGCCACGAGTTGTAACCACAGGCCAAGGGATTTGTAGTGCTTGCCCTTGAGGATGGGGTGCAATACGGCAAGGCACACTGCGAGGCCGAAGAGTAGATCCAGCAGTGCCATCATCGCCAAGGCGGACGGATGTTCGATAAACGGCATTAGTCGTGCTCCAAACCACAGCAGTACCAGTAACATCAGTGGCCTGCCATGCAGGGTCGGCACCCCGGTCCAGTTACGGACAGCGGTGAGTAGAAAACCGGCCATCACTGCGAGCGCATAACCGTAGATCATTTCGTGGGCATGCCAGGTCACCGGGGCTAATTCAATTATCGCCACGGGGTGATGGTTGAAGGCGGTAATCGATAACCACAGTAACATGGCGATAATGGCAAATAGCGAGGCGCACAGAAAGAATGGACGGAATCCGAGTTGAGATAGCGCAATTCGCTTAGTGGACGTTTCAGTTTGCATTGCTATCTGAGTGTACCGCAAACACGCTGATTGTGAGTAGGGTATACAGCCATTGAGAATCGAGCGGCATGGCGATAGTATTAAGGGGTCTCTGATTTAATTCATCAGAGTTTCTTTTATCACCAACCGCAGAGTAAGCAGCATGGCAAAACTGGATGAAGAGAAGTTAAACGAGGTGGTGGCCGAATCACGCCGCGCCCGTGATCAAAGTGACAAAGGGTATCGTGAACGGGCGTTGAAGCTCTACCCACATATCTGTGGTCGCTGTTGCCGTGAGTTTGATCGCACCAATCTACAGGAGCTGACGGTCCATCACCGCGACCACAATCATGACAACAACCCACTCGACGGCAGTAACTGGGAGCTGTTGTGTATCTACTGCCATGACAATGAACATCAACGCCAGCTCGAAGCGCATCAAGGGAATACCGGGACAGGCAGCAGCCAGGTGGATACTGCAACGTTTAGCCCGTTTGCCGATCTCAAGTCTAAATTAAACAAATAGAGGCGTACTATCGAGTGGACATTCGCTGGCTCGTTATCGCCCGCAAAGGAAGGGGTTGTTAACTTCTCAATGACCATCGATTAACATACTGAGGATTAGCTTCCACCTAAAAAACCCTGCCGTAATGGCAGGGTTTTTTAGGTTTAACTCACTCTGTTCTGCTTATCAGGGCGCTCCGGCCAAAATGTTGTCGGCCATAAAGCAGCCTGAGGGTTGGTTAAATGCACCGTACACTTCAACATACTGTGACGTTTGCAGCGCAGCGATACCTACGGCTTCACTGTTGAAACTGCCATCGACCAGGGTGGTTAGTAGATAGATATTACTCTCAGCACCCAATCGTACACAGATATTAGTAATGATCTGTGATTCATCGACTATCTCAAATCCTGACATATCATCGTACAGTAACGAAATAGTCCCTGATAGCTGATGAGTGACATTGCTAACGGGCGCTGTTGTATCGATAAAAATCGCAGCAGCTTTAATCATATTTTCGGCGCTATGTAAGACACCGTCGACCTTGACGCTGCTGCCCAGTTCTAGATCAGCAACTGAAAGTAGTTCACCATTCATCGCAAAGAATTTACTAGCGTCATCAAATGAAACCGTGAATAAATGATCGCTGCTGTCACGCAGAATAAAAGTATTATTGGCGAGATCCAATTCATCGACTACACCAGCATACTGCTGAAAAGTATCGGCAGGACCGAATTCAACTACCTGCGCATCAAGGCTAATCGTGTGGTTCGTCCGCGTACGGAAATACCCCAGTACTGTTGCTGGCGCCCCTTCTACCAGTGTGACTGGATCAAGCACTTCGCCATTAGCATTGAAGTAGGTGGTATTGTCACTGCGGTTGACGGTAACGCAGCGCTCGTGGTCATCTTCATTTGGATGCGATTCATGATGCTCACTTTCGTGTTCTGAATCATCTTCAGCATCATGATCTGATTCGTGTGTAGATTCGCTCTCACGGCTATCATCATGCGATTCAATGCGCATGCCTGTACGGCAAAGTTTAAAGTGATCGTTCTCAACATCATCAATAACCCCTGCGACACGCACTAGCTTGCCGCTGACTTTATCTGAAATCACATCAATAAAGATCACTGGACGAAAGCGATAAGCGCCATTGCCCTGTTGAATCAGGTGAATCGACTTGTCGGCATCAAGGTCAATCTGTAACGCAAGCATTTCACCGTGTACTACCACTAAATCACTGCTGGGTTTCAGGTCTAGTTTTCCGTTCCCCGACATCTTCGGAACAATGCTTTTATCTACAGTACCATCGTCATGCAGGCTTACCAGTAGCGGCTTAGAGACACGCATGCGAATCTTGTCGTAGTGACCGGCGGGAATATTGTCAGCCAAGGCAAACAGATCGGAATGGCTATTCAAATCGAGAAGATCAAGTCGCTCACTGCCAGAAAAGATAGAGACCTTGCCGTCATCACTCAATAACGAAATTTCTGTGACCGTCAGCCAGAAGTGATCAAAATCATCAATCGGCGCATCTGTCATGAGTACGGCGACTGAGCCGGTACCTTTACTCGCCGTGTTTGATGAGGCGGGTGAATCCTCTGAAGTGCCATCACCACAACCGAGTAGTACTGTCGATAACGCAAACAGTAGCGCCCATAAATAAGTAAGTCTCATCGCTTGTGCCCTTCAATAAAGAATGATTGTCTAGTTCAAGGCGCGAAATATACCATATCAGCCGGCTCAATATGGTGACGAACAGGTGTCGATCTTCCTGGAATGTGACCTGATACACAAAAATATAGTTATTTTTTAAGACGTTGACATTTTATTGGCGCTGATCAATTTATTCATTGATCCATGCTATTGACCGATAAATTGATTAATCCGCGAGGTGTTCGCAACAACCAGATACCTTTAGCAATCATAAAATATATATACGTCAGGACATGATGAAGCTTCATCTTATTAAATTTAGCGTTCAGTTGGATGGATTGGCGCAACAGCTTTTAATAATACTGTTGACCGTGGGGCTGGCCGCCTGCGGTAGCAGTGGTGGTAGTTCGACCACACCAGCCCCAGATAATAGCAATACCGTAAACCCCAATACCTGGGCCTGGGTATCAGGCGTCAATGGAGTGAATCAGGCCGGTAGTTATGGAGTGCAGGGAGTCGCCAGTAGTAGTAAGCAACCGGGGGCACGCACTGGATCAGTCAGTTGGCAGGATGCGAGTGGTAACTTCTGGCTGTTTGGTGGCAAAGGTTATGACAACGGCGGGGCCTTTGGCAAACTGAACGATCTTTGGCGCTGGGATGGAACCAACTGGACCTGGATCTCTGGCAGTAAAATCATTAATCAGCCTGGTACCTATGGCACACTCAATACAGCGGCCGCAGCGAATATTCCCGGCGCGCGTAGCAACGCGGTTGGCTGGATAGACAGCAGCGGTGACTTCTGGCTGTTTGGCGGCGAAGGTAACGATAGCGCGGGCAGCAACGGCCATCTTAGCGACCTGTGGCGCTGGGATGGGGCCAACTGGACCTGGGTCTCCGGCAGCAACTTACGCAATATCACAGGTACCTATGGCACAAAAGGCATTGCTAACAATGCAAATGCACCGGGCGGTCGTGCTAGCGCGGCTGGATGGATCGATGCTAGTAGCAATTTATGGCTGTTCGGTGGCTGGGGGTATGACTCGACGGGCGCACCGAATTACCTGAATGACCTGTGGCGCTGGGATGGAAGTGACTGGACCTGGATTTCTGGCAGCGACACGATCAATGAAACGGGCAACTATGGTACGCAGCAGACGGCGGCTAATACCAATATTCCCGGCAGTCGAAATTCGCCCGTGGCATGGAAAGCCACTAACGGTGACTTCTGGCTGTTTGGCGGCATTGGCAAAGATAGCTTGGGTGCAACCGGCAACATGAACGACCTGTGGCGCTGGGATGGGGCCGACTGGACCTGGATGGCCGGGTACAATATCGTCAACCAGGCGGGCACCTATGGCACGCAACAAACCGCTGCCAGTGCCAATGTGCCAGGAAGCCGTAATTCAGCTGTCGGTTGGCTCGATAGCAGTGGTGAATTCTGGTTAATGGGTGGCGCTGGCTACGATAGCTCAGGGAATAACGGCAGGCTGAGTGACCTGTGGCACTGGAACGGCAGTCAGTGGCGCTGGATGCTGGGTAGCACTGCAATTAACGAGTCTGCCAGTTACGGCACACTGAATCAGCACGATGCCACTAATACACCGGGGGCGCGATTTGGCAGTGTCGGCTGGGTCGACAGTAGCGATCAACTCTGGCTGTTCGGGGGTGATAATGGCACAGGAAGCCTCAATGACCTGTGGCGATACGAGCCGTAATCGCTGAATTTTCTATCGTCACGTTAGTCGCTGGCGCGTTCAGAAATACTACTGTTTAACTGATAATATTGAATGCTGAACAGGCCTGCTTCATCCTGCCACACCTCTATTGGCTCAAGGCCAACCTCGTGCGCCAGTGCCTGAAACTCAGTAACGGTGTATTTATATGAGTTTTCGGTGTGAATAGTTTCGTTACAGTCAAATTCAAAACAGTGCTCGGCGATATCCACCTGCTGTTTTATGGTGCTGACCAGATGCATTTCAATACGCCCCAGCAGTTCATTATAGAAGGCCCGGTGCGTGAAGCAATCGAGATCAAAGTCGGCATTCAGTTCTCGATTGATATGCGCGAGTAGATTGAGATTAAACTGCGCGGTGATGCCTTGCTGATCATTGTAGGCGGCATTGAGTATCGCTGGATCTTTTTTCAAATCGACACCGATCAACAGGCCGCCGTTGGGTCTGACCAGATCAGCCATGTTGCCGAGAAAGGTGACGGCCTCCTGCGGTTCGAAATTGCCGATACTTGAGCCGGGAAAAAAGGCGATGCGACGCAGGTCGCCAGTAGAGTGGGGCAGTTCCAGTGGATCGGTATAGTCAACGCAGGCCGCCGTGACATTAATTTCAGGGTACTCTTGCGCCAGACCGTGAGCCACTGATTTAAGATAATCACTCGATATATCCAGCGGCATGTAGGTGTGTGGTTCCAGCCTGTCGAGCAGTAGTCGCACTTTCTGACTGCTGCCACTGCCCGGTTCGATCAGCACACAGTCATGGCCGAGGCGGTCGCAGATTGCGGCTAAATTATTTTCAATAATAGCCATCTCAGTGCGCGTTGGGTAGTACTCGGGCGTATCGCAGATCGCATCGAACAACGCTGAGCCACGCTCATCATAAAAATACTTCGGTGGGATCTGTTTTTGCGGCTGGCTAAGTCCGTTAATCACATCGTCATAAAGGGTATTTACTTCGGGCTGCATATCGTAAAAACGTAACCGCTTTGCGCTGTTTTGGCTCATCATTGATCCTCCGCCAGACGAAAGCCACTGAACTGCCAGCGCTCCTGTGGGTAAAAAAAGTTACGGTAGGTACTGCGGATATGGTCAGCGGGCGTGACACAAGAACCACCGCGTAGCACGATCTGACTGCTCATAAATTTACCATTATATTCACCGAGTGGGCCGTGTTGTTGCCGATAACCGGGGTAGGGGGTGTAGGGGCTTTGCGTCCATTCCCACACATCACCAAACAGTTGTTGCAACGGGGCATTGCACTGTGGGCCGGCAGGTTGTAGAAAACCATCCTCGACAAAATTTCCTTTGTTCATTTTTGGTTGCTGTGTCGCTGCAATCTCCCATTCGGCTTCAGTGGGCAGGCGCTTGTCGGCCCAGCGAGCATAGGCTGCGGTCTCAAAAAAACTGACATGAGTAACAGGTGCTGCGAGGTCAATGGCACGCATGCCACCCAACGTAAAATAAAACCACTGATCTTCAATCTTTTGCCAATAGAGTGGTGCCTGCCAGTTTTGTTGTTGAATCACTGTCCACGCGTCAGACAACCAAAGGTCTGAGTTCCGGTA
>CALZIG010000216.1 GCA_945787585.1 uncultured Gammaproteobacteria bacterium
ATCCCTAGCTAACTCAAGAAGAACAACCACGTCACGAAGGCTCTCATTTTCCAAATCTGGGACGACAGGATTAGCGCCTAATTCGAACTCCCTAGGGTTGGTTTCAGGAAGGTCAAGTTGAGGCTGTCCATTAATAAACGCCTGATATTCTCGAATAGCGTTAATATAGGACGCCAGTCGTGTTTGATCAAATGCGTTAACCTGACTAACAGTGTTCGATGCAGCTTTTATCATCTCTTCAATAAATCGATTGATCCGGCGTTGCAGTCCGTCAACATCATGATTATATACAAACATTTTAAATCTCCTTATTTACTCGGAACTGAGAATTGAAGTATTGCAGTTAATATGCCCACACTGGCAGCCACAACCGCATCAGGCGGGCTTATATCTGGCTGATAAACGCCGAGTCCCCACCAAATAACGGTTGCAAGGCTGCTTGCTATGGCGCCCGCTGCTACTGTTGTTTTATTGCCCATTTAAGTTTATCTCTATATTAGTAAGCTCTAATCCTGACTCAGGGTCAAATTCAGTATCCAATAACCTCATATCGGCTACACTGTGCTTTTCTAAAGCGTCAGCCGCTTCAGGTATCATATGAGCGTAAACATTCTCTACTTTCATTTCGCGCAGCAGATCATAAAACGCCTCATGGTTCGCTACAAAATCGCCTTTTGCAGAGATTTTAGTGCTGAACAATTGCTCGATATGAGCCGCCGTTCCAATGAGATGAAGATTAACGATGACATGAACTAACTTGTGGTCTTTTTTTTCAACGAGGTAGAAAGAGTAACAGCCGCTACATCTTGGATATTTTCTATATTTGATTGTCCATTCAAGCTTTGATTCCATTGCCCCTCCAACCAGTGATCCGCCGAATATACAATAAGCGCAGCGATACCACCGATTATGGTTATTAATACCCATAGCAGCACTTTCATTTTGAAACTCCTGCACTCCCTTCGACGTTCTTCGAGCTTTTTTTCCCTCTTCTTTGCCTCCTCTAGCAAGTGTTCTTCAATCGCGCTTTTTATAATAAGCTTACATTCATCTGTGCATTTTTCGTCTTCTGACATGTGATAACCCTATATTCTAGTTGAAGGTTATCTCTTCCTGGTTGCCAGTCCTTTGACTATGGAAACATCCAACTGTATTTTCTTAATGTTGGTAACACCTGATCATCTATCTCGCTATCGTGATGCTCCCACATTATATAATTAAGCCCCATTTCATCCTTGCCATAAAGTAGAATCTCATCCGTTGTGATTTTCTTACCTTGATCTGTTAGGTGATCGTAATCAGCCCATTGACATGCCGTTCCCTTAACGCATTTGTTACCAATCTTTTTGTAGTTTAAATATGCGCCTGTCGGCAAATTAGGGTCATAGGGCAATATGTCGGGGCCGCCTATCCCAGTCCCTTCATCAATTGCATGAATCGTCGCAACATGCATTTTACTACTATTACAATCAAAGAAATTCAGATAATTTATTAGATTAGATTCTGTGAAAGATGCAGCAGCCGTTGTAGTGATAGCATTCATGGAGTTAACATATTTGGTTGCGGTATATCCACCCGGCGGGCTTTGGCAGGAATCCCATATTCCGATAATTGACTCGCTTAGATAGACGACACCCTCAAAGTTTGGATTAGAATCAAAAGATGTGGCCAGTGCACTTATAAGCGCCTCATACCTGGCTTGCACCTCAGCATCCCATAACATGGCAAAATAACCGCTCCCACCTCCTGCGGTCTGCTCCACCACACCACCGTCATATTCCGCGTCCGATCTAATATAATCTGGGGTCCAATGACTGTCGGAATATGTTTTATGATTTATTTGTATAAGGAGTTGCTTTCCTGCCGCCGCCATGTAGTTTAAATGGGTAGTAATTGCTGAAAAGTTGTAATTATTTTTTGTTGGTTCCAATGATTTCCATGTGTATCTGACTTGCGCACCTACAAACTCATCATTATCAACAGCAACATCTAGCTCTGATGTTGAGACGCCCCCGCCAAGGTCTCTTGGTAAGTAATAATTGCCAGGATTGAATTTTTTCCCCACCCTACTCAATGGGACTGGCTGTGATACAGGATGATTATAAGGGGCTTTTCTTATCCCTAGCCTAGCCATCAGAAATTAACCCTCCGAGAATTTGTGAGACCGTAACGCCATTGTGAGGCCGTATCCACGTCTATCTCACCTCTGACCATCTTGGTCCACAAATGATCTATGACAGTTTTAAATTTTGCAGGGTCCCATTGAGTAGAGGTTTCAGGCGTATTAAGAGCCCGCACATGAAACGAAAACATCCGCCTTTCTGCAATGGCATTATCTATTTGCGCGGTTACATCGGCGGCGGAAACTCCGGTATTCACAGCATACATTGAATCAATGTCATATAAATTTGTCGGCATATATTGCGTATTTGTAAGCGTGTTTTGCTTCCTGCACATATCCACCCCTATCGATTCAGCCAGGGTAGCATTATCATCGAGAGTGAACTTTCCTTCAGAATAACCAAGTATGTTTTTAGCTCTAGTCCATCCATTTGATTCTAGCAGCGACCTGTTTTGATTGACATCATTTGTTATCTCCACGTCTGTGGATGTTTCCCAGACCCTCCCGATATAACCACGGCTTGCGACATCCCAGTTGGCATCATACGCGGTATTAATCTGGGCAGTGGTGAGATAATTAGCTGTATCCAGTAAACTACCCTGTAGAAGAATAGTCCCCCTAATCCCGAGAGACCGCATATAACTATAAGGGCTATGCCCGGTGCCAAAGACTGACGCGTTAACTACCATTAAATCATCGAGCGCCCTATCAAACCAAATCAAGCACTTTGGCCTTGAAAACGCATCTAACCACATTCCATCAATCCAGATAGGCCCTTTGCCTGCGTTCATGGTAATACGAATTATTGTAAAGACATTACTCTCATCATTTAACAATGATGGTGTACCAGATGCAGAATCATCCTCATCTAGAAAAATAGTATTCCAACCCGTTTGGTAAGCTGATTGATCCCTTTCGCCTTCACGATGAGCAGTATCAAATTTAACCCATGTTCC
>CALZIG010000217.1 GCA_945787585.1 uncultured Gammaproteobacteria bacterium
CATCATCCTCGTCCTCTTCCAGCCACTCATCACGCCGCTTAATCCAGCTCTGCTCATTCCATAGCTCTAACTTATTGCCCTGACCGATCATCACCACTTTCTTTTCGAGTGCCGCAAATTCACGTAGCGGCGGTGGCAATAAGATGCGATGATTTCCGTCCATGTCACATTCCGTTGCATGGCCGATCAACAAACGCTGCAAACGACGCGTCTGCTTATCCATGTTGGGCATGCTGGCAAGCTTCGCCTCCAGCACCTCCCACTCCTGCAATGGATAGAGCAACAGACAATGATCGCGGTCGACAGTGACGACCAACTTGCCATCACAAAGCACGCTCAGACGCTCCCGAAACTTGCTCGGAATGGCCAACCGGCCTTTGGCATCCAAATTGAGTGCATGTACTCCCCGAAACACCGCGCTTCACTCCTGTGCTATAAAACCCACAATTCACCACTTTCACCCACTTAACGACACTATATACCCGATTATTTAGCTGTCAAGAAAAAAGCAGGCCCTTTGTGACCAATTTCTCCCTTTGCAGACAGTCACTTAGGTGAAAAAAATAATTTACTGAAAGGTGGGGGGAAATACGTTTTTTCAAAGATTTATCAAATCAGAGGGTTGGAAAGTAGTACTAGAAAACACATTAGGTTTGAAGCAGGAAATGGCACTGCGCAAAATTTTTTATCTTAATTTGATTATTTTTTCGTCAATGAGCACTGATGCGTACTCAAATGGTGAAAGCAGCTGAATCAAGCAGGCCTGCGGATTCAGGAATAAAAGCGAGGAATGACAGGATTTGCTGTAGTGGCATTCACATCCCAGCAAAAAAAAGGGTCTGACTCAAATTGAATCAGACCCTCGACATTTGGAGCTGGCGATAGGAGTCGAACCTACGACCTGCTGATTACAAATCAGCTGCTCTACCAACTGAGCTACGCCAGCGCTACATTACAGCGCGGCAGTATAGCAATAATCAGAATTAAATATCATCCCTCATTTTTATATTTTCACCCGCAATCAACTGTTTGCAGTTCTACTGCGGAAAAATGCTCGGACAACAACGCATTCAAATCCTCAAGCATGGATTGCTGCGGCTCACCTGCAAACCCGGATAATACCAGCCAGAACTCCTCTGCCTTGCGGTAACGCTTACGCTGCTGATAATTGACATACCCCAACGCGCCGACTTCATCCAGCCGTCGCTTTAACGATTTCTGCTGACCAAAAATCCCCAACGAGATGATCAATTGCCCCTCATCCAGTCGCGCAATCGAAATATCCCGAATGCCCTGCGCCTTTAAACTCGCCACATCAGCGCGCGCTGCCGCCAGGGTGCTATATCCGCTTAAGTAGACCCACTCACCAAAAAGCCGCTCGACCTGGCGCGCCGTAATCGCCGCCTCAAAACCGTAACGTTCTGCCACCAGCGCCATTTCTGACGGCTGCTGGCGCTGTTCAAACGGGCCGACTTTATAACAACGTGCGACCGGTTCCGGCTTAACCATAGCAGCCGCTGCGATCACTTCTGTCTGCGGCTCAATCACAACTTCATCTATTGGACTCTCCACTTCAGTCACCGGTTCAACAGCGCTCAGTTCAACCTGCTTACGCGTCGTCGCAGGTGGCACGGCCTCTTTAACCAGGACCAGCGATGGCCCCGCTAACGCTGAGTCCGTTGACGTAGAAGACATTTCATCCTCTGCAGATTGCCCAGAATCACCCAGGTATTGCCAGCAAAAAAAAGCCAGATTAAGTACCAATAACATCAACACGAACACTCTCATTACTCAATCTTCTCCTCAGCCACCATCGCAAGTCCTTTCAATACCAGGTCCGGTTCAGATTGATGCGCGCACTGTAAATACTGGCTCAACACAGCACCGTCACCCCCGGTTACAATCAGTTTAACGTCTTCGTTCACAGTCCCTTTTGCATCCGCAACCACACGTTCAATCAACGCCAGCAAAGTATAGTGTGCACCTCTCACTATGCCTTCCGCCGTATTTCGTGCTAAAAATAATCGCGTATCCATCATTTTATGCGCACTCACTTGATTCAATCCTTCTGTATTATTGACGAGCGCCGTTTGCATCAACGCCAACCCCGGCACAATCATGCCACCAAGATGTTCACCGTGACTATTCAGCAGATCGATCGTCACTGCGGTACCGCAGTCGACTACGCAGGTCGCAGTGCGGTCGATATTGCGCGCGGCGATCAGTGCCAACCACCGATCAACACCCAGTTGTTGTGGCTCGGCATAACCATTGATCACTCCAAAGGCCGCGGCCTGCGTTGTGACCAGTTCAATCTCACACTGCAAATCTTCAACAACATACTGGGCGAGACGGTCACTGAATGTCACACCTGCCACATTAGAAACCAGCACGCGCGCTGGAGCATCCTGTTTCGCCTGCACTGCGGCAAGCATCTCGGCAAGCCCTGCTTCATTCCGCTGTGAAGCGCCGCCTGCCTGAAACTGATCTTGGCTGAAAAAGCCCCATTTAATCCGAGAATTTCCAATATCCAACAGTAAAATCATCATCCACTCCCGCCGTGACACACTTACATCGATGCTGGCACTGTGCGCAGCAACGACACATCGCCCGACATATAACGGCTGATAGCGCCATCGCGCTCAATCAGTAGCGCCCCCGACGCATCAACCCCCCTCGCCCGCCCTTCCACGAGACCCTGTGCCTGCTGTAGTGTCACGCGCTGATCAAAGGTGACATCCCACTGCTGCCACTGCGGTAAAAATGGCGCCAACCCCTCCACACTAAACTGGACGAGCGCTTCAACTATAGTGCCAACGATACTGCCCGCCGCCGCATTTCGGGAGACAGGCGTCGGCAAAAGATCATTCAGTGCAATCCACGGCTGATCAATCCCCTTGCCAGCGTCTGATGACATATCAAGATTCACCCCAACGCCGACCACCACACGACTGCCCCCCGATGACTCGCCACTCATCTCCAACAGAATGCCCGCCAGCTTACGCCCATCAATATAGAGGTCATTGGGCCACTTCAGTCCGGGCTGCGGCAGTCCCAGCGCTGCTAATCCGCGCGCCAGCCCTACGGCCACTGCCAGTGACAATCCGGAGAGCGCATCCGGGCCGCAATCAAAATACCACAACAGTGAGAAACAGAGATTAGAACCGTACGGTGAGACCCATTGTCGCCCCTGCCTGCCACGTCCTGCTGACTGATATTCTGCAAAACAGATCGATCCCGCGGGCAATGCGAGCGCCGCAGATTGCATCAAATGGCTATTGGTTGAATCAAGTACATGATGCACTTCAATGCTTGCAACTTGCTCACGGACAGCCTCAGGTAGCGCTGCACTAATGGCCAAGTCGCTGAGCAATTCTATTGACTTTCTGAGGCGATAACCACGGCCTGTGACTGCATAAATATCGAGCCCATAACCACGCAATGTTTGAATATGACGCCAGATAGCGCTGCGCTTCACGCCCAGCATTACACCCAATTCATCGCCAGAATAGAAATTACCGTCCACCAGAATTTTAAGTAGTTTAAAGCGCGTCTGCATCGCGCAAGTGTAACTGAATCATCAACAGTGCGCTCACGCCAACAATGTCGATGATTCACTTGTGCAGATCAATATAAAAATATTAGGCATAAAAAAGCCAGCACGAAACAAATCGTGGCTGGCTTTCCTAAATGCTGACTAAATCACAGCGAATAACTACATATCGCTAATCATTAGCCGATTGCCATACCTAGCGCCATCAAGCCAAAAATGATTACCGCGACTCCAATGACGATCAATGGATCACTTTTATTAATATTTACTGTATTCGACATAAACGACCTCCTCATTTGATATTGTGTTTAGCAGCTCGCGCTACCAAATCAATCAACCGTATTACCCTAGTTAAATGGTAGGATAATACCCGCTCATTTTAAGCGGTCTTTTAACCATACATAAAGGGAGGTATAGAATCAAGCGAGAACCCCCTCAAATATTATGATGTGAGAAATACCGCTATCTAGCATTACGACAATACGCCGCACGCTAGTGACATTATGATACGCCCACCTATGACAGGCGTCACTACTCATCACGCTATATACATGATTAGAATCTGGATCTGGATTTGACGGAGGCCAGCAAAGCAGTGGTTCTATGCAATCCCAATAGCTACAACCTATTGAAAGAAAAAACTATTCTTTGATGAAATGAGTAAATTTAAACGATGGGCATAAAAAAACGGTGGCGCCAACTTCCAATAAAGCAAGCCTATGCTTACCTGGAAATCGGCTTTCACCACCGTTGTATCTTGTTTATTTTACCTTCAAGAGACAAAAAACTAATGACAATCTTATTTTACTTGTCACAAAAAGCTTAAATCATTGATGAATAGAGCGTTGCTCTATTCAAGCCCGACAGCTTAAAGGTTGGTGCCGATCAGGCCTAAAATCGTAATAATCGCTGTAATAGCAATAACAAAGATACCATCCTGTTTACAAATATTTACATCAGACATTATTCACATCTCCCAAAATATCAATCGCTGTAAGTTACGCCAGGAATGCTGAAATTTTGCATACCCCCTCAACCAAGAAACATAGCAAATGACTCAACAAATGTGCAAGCATTATTTTCAGTACAATTCACATAGTAATTATAATGTTATAAGCCGACCACCATTGATAAGACTACGTTTATTTCGATCAATCTAAATCTTTTATCAGATAACATCATCGCTAATCGAGCGCCATTTACCCAGCAAAATTCACCCTATTGCAAAAACTGGATAAACGGATCACTCGCCGACCTGATTTCAGGCCTCCCTGACCCCCTCCTTATCTTCCTGCAATACTGCCGCATCTTAAAGAATCAAAGAGTTACACCGATACTATCTATATTATTTGATACTGTTTCTAGATTAGGTGCGCATTGAAAAAAAATGGATTTAAATTTGCGATTATTTCTACCTGTCTACTCTTAGGGTTTATCTGTAGTACACATGCTGATGAAAAACAGCCCCCGACAAGACACGATATTAGAATACTGATTGATGTCTCTGGCAGCATGAAGTGGAATGACCCGCATAACCTGCGCACTCCCGCACTGCAATTACTCGCAAACCTGCTACCCAATGACACTCAGGCAGGCGTGTGGACCTTTGGGCGTCAGGTCAACATGCTGGTGCCACTGGGTAAAGTAGATCAACAGTGGAAACAGCGGGCGACAAAAGCGGCGGAAGAGACTCACTCGAGGGGGCTTTTTACAAACATCGAAGAGACACTTGAAAAATCTACCTGGGACTGGAAGAAAGAGGATAAATCGTTTGAGCGCACCATTATTCTACTGACCGATGGCCTGGTCGATATTGATACAGACCCTGCCATCAACCATCGCTCAAGGGATAATATTCTCAGCAAAATCGCGCCTCGACTGGTCAACGCGGGCGCGACTATCCACACCATTGCACTGTCAGGCGAAGCCGACGAACTGCTATTACAGCAACTCTCTGCCAGCTCACATGGCTGGTATGAAAAGGCGCAGGATGCAGAAAACCTTGAGCGCATCTTTTTTCGGATGTTCGAAACCACCACCCAGCCAGACACACTCCCACTCGTCGATAACCAGGTCATGGTCGACAGCAATATTAAAGAAATGACAATGCTGATCTTCAACAGAGGGGACAAACCCCCACTGATCACAACACCGGCAGGCGCTGTGTTTGGACGCAACAGTGCGCCAGCGTCAGTCAACTGGCACCATGAAACACGCTACGATTTAATCACCATCAACCAACCTGCGGCGGGCAACTGGAAGATCGATGCCGACATCGATCCTGATAACCGTGTCATGGTTGTCTCCGACCTTAAAATGGTCACGACCTCACTACCCGGAAATTTATACCTTGATGAGCCACAGCCTTACTTCGTCACGCTCACCAACGAAGGGGAAGTCATCACTAAACCAAGCCTGCTTCGCTTTGCTAGCATTACGCTACAACAGACCCATAACGACAAACAGATACGCTATAAACTGTACGACGATGGAAACTCCCCTGACAGAAAAGCTGGAGACGGCACCTATAGCACGCACCTGAGCTGGGGATTTAGCGAAGGTGGGCACGAGTTGATCGTGCAAGTCGACGGCACCACTTTCAAACGCGAAAAGCGACAGCGCGTAAATGTTTACGCTGCGCCTGTCATCACCACTATAAAATCAGAAGTGGTCGACGGAGCTAAAATAGACGCCCTGTATGTCATCCCACATGCAGACATGATCAATCCAGACTCAATAAGTCTTCGGGCCACCATCACCGACAACCATGGTAAAACTCATCAGCGAATCATCCCGCACAACCGTCACAATGAGTGGAAACTAGCGCTCGGCGACTTTCCCTCTGATCATACTCATAGCCTCACCATCGAGATCGAAGGATTACGCCCCAATGGCAGGCCCGTCAAAAGCGAGATCGGCCCGATCGCATTTGGGAAAGCCATCGTACAGACAAACACTCCGCTGCCCATTAAAGAGCCTGATGTAATCGAAGAACATGAAGAAATAGACGTAGCAGAGGAAGAAACTGTCGTCGAGGCACCCGAGGTGACCGATGAAGAAAAGCCCTCAAAAGACAACTCAAAAATCAACTGGATAGCCGTCATCATTCCAGCAACGATGTTCAACCTTCTGCTCGGGTGCGGTGCCTATTTCGGATATCGAAAATGGAAAAGCCAGTCAACCACAGCCACTCAAAAACCATGGGAAGCTCTAGCTCATGAATAGTGTATTCGCCGCCATCTCAATCATACTCGCCGAGGTCAGCCTTATTTTACTGATCATCAGCGGCACACTCATATTTTTTAAATTACGTGACCATCGCAGAGATAAAGCCACACTTGCGCTACTCACTGAAAAATTAAAAGCTGGCGAAGAAGAACGCCTCAATGTGCTATCCGTAAAACTACAGGAGACGCAAGGCATCGAAGGTGATGCACTCAATGCCGCTGCAAAAGAGATCTACAATAAAGAGATCGATTTTTACATCACCATGATGACTATTTACGCGAAAAGAGAGCGCAATACACTGGAAGAGATCAACCATAAAGTCGCCGCATTAGCGGAGTCTTACGCAAAACTCGGCAACAAACCTACCGAAGATAGTAGTGATACCAATAACGAAGAGGCCAATCAGGAAATTATCACGCTGACAGCCGAAAACAGTCGCCTTCAGCA
>CALZIG010000218.1 GCA_945787585.1 uncultured Gammaproteobacteria bacterium
CTGTCGGACAAAACCACGTTGCGAGGTGTGTTGTTTGAATAAGCAATGTGGCTTCATGAAATAAGTCTGTAACGCTGTTTAGACGTGCGTTCCAGTTTAAAGGGTTAATTAGCATTAAAGTTAACTGTAAAATATTACAGCTTATTAGATTGGCCGAATGTTTTTTACTCTGTATCAATAAAAGAACAAGATTTACTAACAGCTAGCGTCAATCAGCACGTAGGATGCAATAAGTGAAACGCATAGCACCGCATGGATTCATGCGGCACAATGCGTTTCGTTTATTACGCCCTACATTTTAGGTGGATGGACTTCGTCTACTCATCCTCTTCCAACGGCGCAAACTTCGCCACAATCTCAATCTCTTTATCACCACGTTTTATCAATAGCGGTAACCATGTGCCGTGACTGGTGCGTTGCACGATGCTGATCACCTGTACCATCCGTGTGATCTTTTTGCCTGCTGCCATGACAAAGACATCGCCTTTTTTCAGGCCAATGGCTTCAGCAACACTTCCTTCGACGAGCTTAGCGACGCTGACTTTGCCGTTGTCTTCTTCAAGATAAACCCCTAGTTTTGGTTTTGGTTGGGCTGCTTCGCCCTCCATGTTCATACCGACGATAGCATCAGCGAAGGTGTCATCTATCCCTTCGCATCCGAAGTCATCGTGCCAGGCAATCATGGTGGTGACCTCTTTTTGTCCGAGTGATTTAAGCTGGTCAGGAATACCATAGTCGTTAACAACATGACCACTGCCCATCACGCCGACAAAGAGGAGTGATGAATCCTTTTGTGTTTCACGATAAATGATTTGCGCCATCGCAGCATCCCATAAGGTCTGCCCTTGCAGGAAGCGTTTGAAGCCGGGGCTTTCGAGGTCGGCCTTTTTATCATTCTCTTCTTTTTTCACGCCAGGTTTATGCGCGCCGTGTTGTTGATAGATTGAGACCAGCAGGTTTTTGTAGCCCTCACCTGGGGGTGAGGGGTCATTGACACCTTCACGCTCAGTCTCTGCAATGTTTTCCCACCCCGCTTTACGAACTTTTTTAACCAGTTCACGACTGACGTTAAGGGCGTGGATAGGGATCTGATTCATACGTGCAAAATGAAACAGCGGCAGGTAATATTTTGCATCGAAGTTCCAGTATTTCTGCCAGTGGGATTGTTCGAGAAATTCGGCTTCGCTCAACTCACCGGCAATCCATTTGTCGAGCACTGGCTGAACCTTGCGCGGAAACATCTCAAAACCAATTGCCATGTTGGGGTTGTGTGCATGCAGCGCCGTCAGGGTGTGCAGTTCCCAGCGCTGGTGGTCGCCCTGCGCGTGATGTTCACCGAGTAATACCACGCGTCCTTTGGCCGCTTGTTTGATGAACTTGTTGCCATCGATAACGCTCATGTCTGCGGGGTTGTACCACTTATTGGGCGCAGCGCAGCTGTTGTCCATTTCATCGCTGTGATCAATCGCCGATTCATCGGCGTGAAGGGTTGAGCCGATGCTGCTCACTATCAGTGTGCTGATGAGTGTGGTGGTACGTGCCCTGCGAGACAGTGCGGAAGGCTTTAGTTTTAATAGAATCGATTTAATCCCATGCATGTTGTGATCCTTCTCCGGGTGAGATGACGCATGTAAACGTCACATACTATATTGAATACTTGTGTAATGTAAAACTGTAAAAATGCAGTGCCGTTACAGTCGTCGATATATTTGATTTGAGCTGTCTCAATAGTGAACCCATCTATCAGCACACGCCATTGCACCTTGTGATGGCCTGAGACATACTCGATGCCTGTTGAAAGATAATACGTCGGGATGCGTATCTGTACTGGAGATCTGCTGACCGCCTGACGATATAGGTACTATCGGTATGACATTAAGCCGTTAAAAAGGTTCGAATCAACAACATGATCTTTGACACAATAAGCAGTGATTCAAGCCCATTACGCAGCGCCATCGATGCGGCCTGGCTTGCCGACGAAAGCGCTTGCGTTAAGGCGCTGTTGCAGCAAGTGACGTTTAGTGGGGAAGCGCAATCGCGTATCGATGGCCTGGCGCGTCGACTGGTGATCGCAGTACGTGAAAATGCCGAGGCACAGGGCACCATAGATGCTTTCATGCAGGAGTACGACCTCTCATCCGAGGAGGGGGTGGTGCTGATGTGTCTCGCCGAGGCGCTGTTAAGAATTCCCGATGATGAAACCGCCGATCGTCTGATACAGGATAAACTGGGTGCTGCCGACTGGGGGCGTCACCTGTGGCACAGTTCATCAATGTTTGTGAATGCGTCGACATGGGGGTTGATGCTGACCGGGCGGATCGTAGGCGTTGATGATGAGATCCTGCGTGATGGCCACTCGTTTCTACAGCGTCTGGTGAGCAAGAGTGGCGAGCCGGTGGTGCGCATGGCGATCCGTCAGGCGATGCGCATCATGGGGCAACAGTTTGTGATGGGAGCGACAATCGATGCTGCCATCAAACGTAGTCACGAAGCTGACAATCGTGACTGTCGCTATTCATTTGATATGTTGGGTGAAGCGGCGCTGACCCGTAGCGATGCCAACGATTATTTCAATGCCTATCAAAATGCCATTACTCGCATTGCTGCCATCGTTGACCGACAACTGCCGCTATTCGCCCGCCCGGGTATCTCGGTTAAGCTTTCGGCGCTGCATCCTCGTTACGAAATATTTCAACGCAGTCAGGTGCTGGCCGAACTAACGCCACGCCTGTTACTGCTGGCTAAGCAGGCGCGCGATGCAGGGATCACGCTCACCGTTGATGCTGAAGAGGCGGACCGTTTATCGCTCTCGCTCGATATCTTTGACGCGGTCTATTGCGCACCAGCGCTGGATGGCTGGAATGGATTGGGGCTTGCATTGCAGGCGTATCAAAAGCGCGCGCTGTTTGTCATCGACTGGTTGCAGTCGCTAGTGACGGATGTTGGTCGCATGATACCTGTTCGACTGGTGAAAGGGGCCTACTGGGATAGCGAGATCAAACGGGCGCAGGAGCGCGGCCTTGAAGGGTATCCGGTTTATACACGCAAGATTTCCAGCGATGTTGCCTATCTCGCCTGCGCACAAAAACTACTTGCGGCGAGTGATTGCTTTTACCCACAGTTCGCTACCCATAACGCCCACACCGTTGCTGCGATTGTTGAACTGGCGGGTGATTTACCGTTTGAATTTCAACGCCTGCACGGCATGGGTGAGGCGCTTTATCGTGAAGTGACGCTAAGCAAAGAAGCGGGTGGATTGGGTTTGCCGTGCCGTGTCTATGCGCCGGTCGGTAGCTATCAATCACTGCTGCCCTATCTGGTACGTCGCCTGCTGGAAAATGGCGCTAACACCTCTTTTGTCAATCGTATTACCGACCGTCATGCAGCGATTGAAGAGATCGTCAGTGACCCTATCGTCGAACTCGATGGGCTGGATGTTAAACCGCATCCACACATTGTGTTACCGCGGAAGCTATTTGGTAATGATCGCCTTAATTCACGTGGCATAAATTTACACAGTGCATTGTCACTGGCGGCGCTTGAGCAACAACTGTCGCTATTTATAGAGGATAGCGCTGTTGTTACACAGTGGCACGCCGCGCCCATCATTAACGGCGTGATGATCGATGATGATGACCGGGCACAGTTAGCGATCAACGCACCTGCGAATCATCAATGCGTGGTCGGGGATGTGGTTAACGCGACGGAAGTGATGGTGGCAGAGGCGTTGGCCAGTGCCGCGGAGTCGAGTGCGCAGTGGTCGTCAACCGCGGCCGAGAAGCGCGCCGCTACACTGGAAAAAGCAGCCGATTTATTTGAAACGCATTGTGCGGAGTTGATGGCGTTGTCTGTCCGTGAAGCAGGTAAGGGGATTGCCGATGCGTTGGCCGAAGTGCGCGAGGCCGTCGATTTCTGTCGTTATTATGCGGCGATGGTGCGCAAGGACTTTTCCATACCGCAGGTATTACCCGGTCCGACCGGGGAGCACAACCAAATCTCGTTGCACGGGCGGGGGGTGTTTGCCTGTATCAGTCCGTGGAATTTTCCGTTGGCGATCTTTGTGGGCCAGGTGTGTGCGGCCCTCGCCGCCGGGAATAGTGTGATTGCTAAACCGGCGGCGCAGACACCGTTGATTGCAGCGCGTGCAGTGCAACTGTTGCACGAGGCGGGTGTGCCGGGTGCGGTGTTGCATCTGTTGATTGGCAGTGGCCGCACCATTGGTATGCAGCTGGTCAATGATGCGCGCATCAACGGCGTCGCCTTTACCGGTTCGACCGAAACGGCGCAGACCATTAATCGTGCCCTGGCACAACGCAGTGGCGCAATCGTTCCGTTGATTGCCGAGACCGGTGGTCAGAACTGCATGATCGTCGATAGTTCCGCACTGCCAGAGCAGGTGGTGATTGATGTGATGCAGTCGGCCTTCAATAGTGCCGGTCAGCGCTGTTCGGCGCTGCGGGTACTATTTTTACAGGAAGAGGTTGCAGACGACATCATCGAAAAATTAAGCGGTGCGATGGCAGAGCTGGTGGTGGGTGACCCGCTGTCACTCGCGACCGATGTCGGGCCGGTGATCGATCAGGCTGCGCTTGAAACGCTACAGGCACATGCGCAATGGATGCAGACGGAAGGCAAATTGCTTTATGCAACACCATTGCCCGATGGGCTGGAGTGCGGTTACTATTTTTCGCCGCATCTGTTTGAAATTTCACGGCTGGATCTGTTGCCGCGTGAAGTGTTTGGGCCGATCCTGCATGTGATCCGTTTTCCATCCGATGGATTAAATGATGTGATCGCTGCGATTAACCGTACTCATTACGGTTTAACGTTGGGTGTGCATAGTCGTATTGAAGCCACGGTGCGTTATATTCAGCAGCGGGTGCGTGTCGGTAATC
>CALZIG010000219.1 GCA_945787585.1 uncultured Gammaproteobacteria bacterium
CAGCTCTAGTGCGCGACCACTCGCAGGGAGCAGGTGTCGGTTCTCCTGTAACACGCGCACTGCGGCATACTCGCCTTCATCGGCCTTTTGGTAGATTGCATCCCACTTTTTCTGTGTATCGTGACTGTCCATTATTAACTCTCTATTTTCGCCAGAAGGCTGGCGTCAACAACACCAGCAACGTAAAGATCTCCAGTCGCCCCAACAACATCGCAAAACAGAGCACCCACTTGGCCGTGGCATTCACACTGGTGTAGTTGACCCCCACATCACCGAGACCCGGGCCAAGGTTATTCATACAGGCTGCCACGGCCGAAAACGAGGTGACAAAATCCAGTCCTGTGGCGGCGAGTATCACGGACATCAGACAGAAGCAGACCACGTAGAGCGAGAAAAAGCCCCATACTGCATCGATCACCCGCCCCGGCAACGGCTTATCTCCGACCTTAACCGCAAACAATGCATTTGGGTGAATCAGGCGCTTAATCTCACGCATCCCCTGTTTCAACAGCAGTAGCACACGAATCACCTTCAGCCCACCCCCCGTTGAACCGGCACAACCGCCGATGAAACTGGTGAGCAGCAACAGTACCGGCAAAAAAAGCGGCCAGTTGTGGTATTCAGCGGTGGTAAACCCGGCCGTGGTACCGATCGAAACCGCCTGAAAGATACCGTGATGCAACGCCCCACCAACACTATCAAAGGTACCGCTGGTATATAAAAAACCGGTGGTGATCGCCGAGACGATAAACAGAATCGTGAAATAAAAGCGAAACTCAGGATCACTCCAATAGGGACGCAAACTCAGCCCACGCCAAGCCAGAAAATGCAGTGCGAAATTAACCCCGGCCAGCAACATAAAGACGATTGCCACCGACTCGATCAACGCGCTATCGAAATAGCCGATGCTGAGGTCATGGGTCGAAAAACCACCAATGGCTATAGTTGAAAAACTATGCGCGATCGCATCAAACGGCGTCATGCCCGCCAGCCAGTAGGCCACGGCACAGGCGATCGTCAACCCCAGATAGATGTACCATAGCGCCTTGGCGGTTTCGGTGATACGCGGTGTTAATTTATTATCTTTCATCGGCCCCGGCGTTTCAGCACGGTAGAGCTGCATGCCACCAATGCCGAGCATGGGGAGGATGGCGACCGCCAACACGATAATGCCCATGCCGCCCAGCCACTGCAGCTGTTGACGATAATAGAGCACTGAGAATGGCAGCGTATCAAGCCCCGATATCGCGGTCGCACCGGTGGTGGTCAGCCCCGAAATCGACTCAAACACGGCATCGACGAAGGTTAACTTGGGGCTTAATATAAAAGGCACCGCCCCGGACATCCCTAACACCACCCAGAACATCACTACCACAATAAAGCCATCACGCAGCCGCAGTTCCTTGCGGTGCCGATGCACCGGCACCCACAATACCAGCCCCGTCACCATCACCATCGCAAAGGCGTACAAAAAGGCGTGCAAGGAAGACTCGTCGTAGAACCAGGCGATGGCGGCCGGCGGCAACATCGTCAGACTGAAAAGCGCGAGTAATATTCCGATAATGCGTTGAATGGCTTTAAATTGCATGCGCGTCAGTCGTTAGAAAAAATGGCTAGCGATAAAATATAAAGTGGGGCTGATCGCTTCAAGAACACCGTTATTATTAAAGAAATGTGACACCTACCTGGAACAGGCGCTCAACTTCGGTAATGCGTTTTTTATCAATCAAAAATAGAATGACATGATCCTCTGCTTCGACAACCATATCGTGATGCGGCACCAACACCTCTTCCCCTCTGACAATAATCCCGATGCTGGTGCCGGGCGGTAACTTGATGTCCTGCACCGCACGCCCCACCACTTTAGATGAATTTTTATCACCGTGGGCAATCGCTTCGATCGCCTCGGCTGCACCGCGACGTAACGAATGGACGACGACCACATCACCCCGGCGCACATGCGCCAGCAGCCCACCGATCGTGGCCTGATGCGGCGAAACGGCGATATCAATCTCACCGCTCTCGACTAGGTCAACATAGGCCGCACGATTAATCAGCGTCATCACCTTTTTTGCCCCCAGCCGTTTCGCCAGCATCGCCGACAGAATATTGGCCTCATCATCATTGGTCATCGCACAGAAAATATCGGTACTCTCAATATTCTCTTCGAGGAGTAGCTCTTCATCGGCGGCATCACCGAGTAACACCAGCGTCTTATCGAGCTCTTCGGAAATCTGCTGGGTGCGCTCTACGTTGTGGTCAATTAACTTCACCTGATAACGATCTTCCAGCGCCGCCGCCAGCCCTTTACCGATGTTGCCACCGCCGACCACCATGATGCGTTTGATCGGCTTATCCAGCTTACGCAGCTCGCTCATGACGGCGCGAATATCATCTTTCGCCGCGATGAAAAAGACCTCATCGTCCACCTCTATCACGGTATTACCCTGTGGAATGATCGGCGTACCACGACGGAAAATCGCCGCCACGCGTGACTTTATCCCCGGCATGTGCTCTTTCAGCTCCCGTAATTCATGTCCCACCAACATGCCACCATAGTACGCTTTAACCGCCACCAGCCGTACCAGCCCGTCGGCAAAGTCGAGCACCTGCAGGGCGCCCGGATATTCGATCAGGCGTCGCACATGATCAATCACCACCTGCTCGGGACTGATCAACATATCGATCGGCAACGCTTCCTGGGTGAAGAGCTGCGAGTAGGCGATATATTCCCGTGCACGCACCCGCGCGATCTTGGTGGGGGTGTGAAAGAGCGTATAGGCAACCTGACAGGCGACCATGTTGGTCTCATCACTATTGGTGACGGCCAGTACCATATCGGCGTCTTCTGCACCGGCACGGCGCAAAACATCAGGATACGACGCATGACCACAGACGGTACGCAGATCAAAACGGTCCTGTAGATCCTGCAACGCCTTGGTATCCGTGTCGACCACGGTGATGTCATTCGCCTCTCTGGCCAGGTTCTCCGCCACAGAAGCGCCCACCTGACCCGCGCCGAGTACTATTATTTTCATGGTATTAAATCCAGCGCCGCCGCATATAATGACGCGCAATATCGATTAGGATGCTAGGGCGCATAGCGTAACAGAAAAACCACCAACATCTCATCGCTACTTACCACGCTTGTCTTTCTTGTTATCGATCCCCAGCGCGCGAAATTTGCGATAAAGGTGGGTGCGCTCAATCTCCGCCTTACGCGCCACCTGACCCAAATTGCCGTGATTCTCACGCAACTGGTACTCAAAATAGGCCTTCTCAAACTGTTGGCGCGCCCCCCGTAGCGGCAGATCAAATTCAACCGGATATTGACTACTGACATTTATCTGCTGCACTCCGAGTGCGGCCTCCACCTCATCGACACTGATCTCATGATCGCCGCCAAAGATCATCAGACGCTGTACCAGGTTTTTCAGCTCGCGTACATTCCCCGGCCACGGATAGTTCATCAGCGACTTGATCGCCGCCTCAGAAAAGCGCCGTCGCATCAGATGTTCACGCTGTGCAAACTGCTCAGCATAGTAATCGAGTAACACCGCCACATCATCGGCATGTTCACGCAATGGCGGAATATGGAGAGGCACCACATTCAGGTGGTAATAGAGATCTTCACGAAAACGCCCTTCGATCACATGCTGTTTTAGGTCACAGTGCGTCGCTGCAATAATACGTACATCAAAGGCGACCGGCTCAACCCCGCCCACACGCAGAAATGACTTGTTCTCCAGCGTACTGAAAAGCTTCGCCTGCACCTCGGGCGCCATATCACCGATCTCACTCAGAAACAGCGTCCCACCATTGGCCTGCTCAAGATACCCGTAATAGATACTGCTACCCTCTTCACTGCCAAAGAGTTCGATGGCGGAATGTGTACTGGCCATGGAGGCCACACTGACATCGATAAAAGGGGCTTCAGCACGTGCGCTACTGGCATGGAGATAACGCGCAAATAGCTCCTTGCCACTGCCCGCTTCACCACTGATCAATACCCAGGCGCTGTGCCTCGCAATGCGCTGCACCCGGTCACATAACTCGCGAATAACCTTGCTCCCGCCCACCGCTTCACTCAGGGGTTGTGCCTTGCGCCGTAGACCAATATTTTCACGCTGCAATCGATCCGCCTCAAGCGCCCGTGCGACGACCAGCAATAATTTGGCGAGCGACAGTGGCTTTTCAACAAAATCATAGGCACCAAGTCGCGTCGCTTCGACCGCAGTCTCCACGGTGCCGTGACCCGAAATCATGATCACCGGGATATCATGCCCCCCTTCTTCAGACCACTCCCGCAGCAACGAAATACCATCAATATCGGGCATCCAGACATCGAGCAGAATCAGGTTCGGTCGCCGCATCCGGCGCATCTTGCGCGCCTCTTCCCCATTGGCCGCCAGCTGCACTTCATAGCCTTCGTCCACCAGGATATCTCTGACCAGCTCGCGACTGTCACGCTCATCGTCAACCACCAGAATATAAGGCGCGCTCATCGTTGTTCACCATCATGTTGTTGTTTGAACGGCGTCACTTCTGCCGCTGAATCTGCATCTACTACCGCTTCCGTGCCGACTGAAGCTGCCATCTCAGCGGGATTATCGGGAGTAACCGGCAAGCGTATTGTCATGCAGGCACCCTGCTCAAGATTCTCGACCCAGATCACGCCACTATGTTCTTCCACTATTTTTTTAACAATCGCGAGTCCCAGCCCACTCCCCTTTGGCTTGGCCGTCACATACGGTTCAAAGATATTTTCCAACAGCTCATCAGGGATACCCGGCCCGCTATCCGAAACCCGCAGCTCAACCATCGACACCCCACGCTCGTTGATTTCACGTGTCGCAAGTTCAATCACCTCCTTGCCACCCATCATCGCCTCCTGCGCATTTTTGATCAAATTATGCAACAGCTGGCGCATTCTCCCCGCATCGACGGAAACCAGCGGTAAATCTTCCTGTAGCGCAGTGTTGATCGTGACACCCGAGTGATCATTGCGATAAAGATCGAGCACTTCATCGATAAGGTGATTAAGCACTAGCGGGCGCAACTCCAGTTTCGGTGTCCGCGCATATTCAGAAAAGGCCTGCACCATCTTCTTCATCACTTCAACCTGCTGCACAATGGTATGCGTCGATTTATCCAGCACCACCGCATCTTTAGCCGGCATTGTTTTGAGGTATTTATGACGTAACCGTTCAGCGGAGAGCTGAATCGGTGTCAAAGGATTTTTGATCTCATGCGCGAGACGCCGCGCCACTTCACCCCACGCGGCGTCACGCTGTACCTGCACCAGATTGGTAATATCATCAAAGACAATCACATAGCCGCCGTCACCCGGTAACGCGGCCCCGCCGCACATCAACACCTGACGTCCCATCGCACCATAGATAATGACCTCTTCACGCCAATCCCCTTTTCCGGCATCTTTCGCGTCTCGATCTGTTTCACCCAGGTGCGGCGTGATCGCATTCGCAAAATTTTTCAGATACTCATAACGTTGCACAATTTCATCCAGCTCATAGCCGATACACGCCTTCGATTCCACGCCAAGAATATGTCCTGCGGCCACATTGACGGTGTAAACGGTGCGATGGACATCCAGCGTCAACACCCCTGAAGAGAGACGCGCCAGCACCGCCCATAGATACGCCCGCTCCTGCTCGGCCTGTAGCTGACTGCTACGCGCCGCTTCCTGCGCATGGGCAATCTTACGTGTCATGTCATTAAAGGACTCCACCAGAAAACCGAGTTCATCCGCTGAGTGCATTGGCAAACGTTTGGTATAGTCTCCAGCCGCCACCGCACGCGTACCGATCGCCAATACTCGAATCGGGGTAACCAGACGGCGTGATGAGAAAAAGGCGAGCCACACCGCCATCAATACTCCCAGCAGTAACACCAGCGACAACATCAGGATAAAACTATTTTTCAGTGGGTCACGTAACAGCAACAGCTGTTGATACTGTGTATAGGCAGACTCAACGCTGCTCGCCAGCACACTGACACGATCAGAAATAGGATAGAGCGCCTGCAAAAAACGCACATCCACCAGCGGGG
>CALZIG010000220.1 GCA_945787585.1 uncultured Gammaproteobacteria bacterium
ACTGGTGAGTCCTTCGGAGATACCTGCCGTGACGGCCGCTACCGCCGCCCCTTTCACCGCACCACTGAGCACCCTTTCCAGGCCGCGATCGAGGCCGTCCTGCCACACCTCATCCTGCATTGCGACCTGTGCGCCGCTGCTAATCGCGCTCACAAAGGCTTCACGCACGATGGCAGAACCGACCGTGCCCAGGCTATCTTTTAATGCCGCACCAATCCCCGCCAGTGCACCCGACTTACCCAGACCACCACCCAGCGCACCACCAAAACCTGCCGTGGCGGCTTCAATGGCAGTGGTTGCCACATCCGTGGCGGCCTCCTCCCAGCCATAACGTTCACCCCGCATCCCTGCCTTAACCGCAATGGTTGCAGCACCGGCAATCACCGCGGTGATAATGCCGGCCGCAACCACATTGACACCAGGGATCAACATCAACGCGACTGAAGCGACCAGCGCCAGCACCGTGATGCCAGTGGTGAGCATTTTCTCCTGGCGATCGATCTCATTGCGATACGATTCCGCCGCGAGGCTGACACTTTGAGTGTAGTGCTGCAGCTGCGATGTGTTGCCTAAAAAGCTGCCGTCTGAACTAAAGGCCAGCGCCTGAACAACGGGATCAATCGAACCGTCCGGGCTGAATATCGCACCGGGATTGCGCTCATAAGCGGCGAGCGCATCGGGGTTGCCCTGGCGCACCGCTTCGGCACGCGCAGCATCGAGAATAGTCTGCGCCAGGCGACCTTGTCGACCATCTAAATTCTGCTGTTCCGGGGTGCCGCGCATACTACCGCGCGCGAGAAAACCGGTGCCGCGCACCCGCTCCTGGTTGTAATGCAGACCGGCATAACGCACATGATCAAGGTCCGTTTCTCGGTTGCCGCCGGAAAGGCGCTCAAGTTCAAGCGCCAGATCACCCGACGTTTCCGGCGCGCGCGTCGCAAACCAGGCCAGTGGACTGAGAGCCATTAATCCATAGTCGCTGGCGTCCCAACTGCGGCGCTGGATACCGAGCATCTCTTCCATATTCTCGCCATCGTTTTCCAACGCCCACTGAGCATTGGCGGCATCGATCTCGGCACGCGAGCGGTCGGCGTAGCTACGTCGTAACAGACTTTCATGCGTGCCGGCACCTTCTGTCGCCAGCTGTACACCCGCCACCAGACTGGCGCGCCCACCGGTAATCATCTCCTGGCCATAGCGCGCATGGCTGGGGCGATTACCAAAATAGTCATCTTCGCGCTCGAACAGACCACCCACCTGGTCGGCCATCCAGCGTTCCGCCGCGGCAGGGTCATCTGCTGTCTCTTCCGGTGCCCCCAGACGACGCGCCATCGTCTGCATCCGTGCTCTATGTTCACCACGTTCCTGGTCTAACAAACGCTGGTAGCGCGAACGCTCCTGTGGGTTGCGTGCTTCACGTACCTGACGTTCCAGCGTCGCGAGCCGTGGGTTTTCAAACGCATCACTGAGGCGAGTTTGTGAGGTTTCCGAAAGGTCTTCAAAAAGACCGAGGGTGCTATCGCCCTCTGCGCGGCGGAATTCAAACACGCCACGCGAAGTGCGCGCCTGATCACTTTCAGGGCCATGTTTGACCAGATCACTGATGTACTGACTGGCATCTTCGGACATCGCGACGTATTCGATACGCGCACTGCCCAACCCCTGTACAACGGAGAGGTGTGACGATGTCGCATAGCGCGTCATCGCCGCCTGCGCATCTTCGGGAGAAAAGTCACTCGCAGCGCGACGCTGTGGATCGGTTAATGAAGCAAACTCACCGTATACCTGTTGCGTACTACGATCGACCGCTTCAGGTGGAACATAGGCCGATTCGATCGCCAGCTCCTGCTGCAACACCCCACGCATGTTCGCCATCACTTCTACGCGCGCTTCATCCGAACGCGTCTGTGCAGATTGAGCACTGAAGATCCAGCCCCACTCCCCCTGCCCGCGGGCTTTGTCGAGCGATTCACGGGTGCGTGCAGCGACGGCACGTTCACGATTTCGATCCAGGTATGCGGTTGCAATCGCGCTCTGGTGTTCGTTTAATCCACCGGTCAAATTATCGCGCGTAGTTTCAATCAATTGCGGATTAAATGCAGCGACCGCGTTACGTTCGGCAGCGCTCAATCCCTGTAGTGCGGATTCACGTGCGGCGCGATTGTAATCAAACCAGCCGGTGGAGTAATTCGCAATCGACATGCGCGCCTCACCACGCACCAGCGCACTGGTACTCAATAGATTTATTGCGTGCGATTTTTCCGGACTGCCCAACTCGGAGTTAATCCGAGGGCGCAATTCACTGGGGCTGGAGTAATCTGCATTGAACACATCTTCCAGCCCGAGTGCGCCGGGCCACATCAGGTTCCCCAGTTTCTCGATGACGACATCTTCATCGCCATCGTTACAGTAGAGGTAGACCCCGGCGGCAATCGGACTCAACAGTGCAAGCCCCCCGGCAGTCGCCAGTGATTGCCCCGGCATCGCATTGTCGATCGATGAGGCACGACGATCAAGATCGCCGCGACTATCCATCATCGGCTTAGTGAGTGAACCTTTATCACCCACCTTTTCCATCTCTTTGACAAAATTTTCCAGCGCCTGATACTGCCCTTGCGCAGCGGCGTTGATCGCGCCGTTTAAAAAACCGACGGCGATTGCATCGACCTGTTGCAGTCCTTCGTCGCCCAGTTTTTCTTTGGACTCGATGATCCCTTCGGCCATTCTGGTCGCGTATTCCTGCGCGGCTGAGATCCCCTGCGTTGCACCGACGCTCATTTCACCAGTCATCTGCGAGGCGAACATGGACATGTCAAAGCTGGTGCGTGTTACCACATCCTGCATACTGTTGGCGCTGTCGCGTCCCGCTTTACTAATGGATTTCATCTGGTCACGCTTGACCTTATCCATTTTCTCAACCGTCATGTCGGCCTGCTGTTGCGCCGCCTGTTCATGCTGTAGTTGCAGCTTAAATGCACTGTCGCGGGCGGCAATTAATTTCGGTAACAGGTTACGAGAATCGAGAAATTGCTCGGCTGGTAACAACGCTTCCAGTCGCTGCACCAGATCGCGATAGGCCTGCGCCATCTGTGCGGCTGAGTTATTTAATGCAATCTCTGCCGACCCTGCCTGAGTACGTAGTCCTTCCGCCGCCTTGTTACCGCTCTTGCGAATATTTTTGGTGAGCGTGTCACGCATATCGCGATCGGCGTACTCTTTCGCCATCTTGCCTTTGTTTTTAATAATACGGCGCGCACTGCGCACTGCGGCCTCAGTCTCCGTCAGCTGCTGGTCACCTTCGTTATTGCTTTGATCGACAGATTCACTTTCATCCTGCGCATGATGTTGTGATACCGGTGTGGTTAATGACAGGACCAGCGTAGTAAACTGCGCTTTGTTGGCATCCGACGAGAGCCGTGTGGCGTGTTCACCGGCCGTTGTGACCAGCCTTGCCTGCTCCTGTTGCGCCGTCCCTTCCAGCACCGGTGAGGCACGTGACAGGAGATAGGTTTTAACATTGCCGTGCGCGTCGGAGATGATCTCCGACTGCATATCCATAAAGTTGCTTAATCTCGCCTCGGCTTCCGGCATAATTTTATATGACGAACTCGCTTCCTGATCACCGCCCGCGGCTGCCGCGCCACCTTCACCGCTCCCATCAGACGACTCTGTGCTTTGGCTCTCGCCTCCAGCGGCGGCCTGGGGACTGGGCGGCGGCGGTAACTGCGCCGCGACCCCGGAGGTAGGGATGTCATTGATGTAACCGACGGCCTGCGGGATTTTTGCGTTAAAGCGCTCCTCTGCAATCGTCGCTGCCTGCTGAATCGCCTCCGACCCTTCGGTCAGCTGGGCGGTGATTTCCAGCATAATACGGTCACGACTGGCCTGTAGTTCTTCGCCGGTTTTTATATTCTGTGCAGTGATGTGCGCCTGTTCATCCGCGGAAGATCGATCAATATCACGCATCGATTGATCCACTGCATCATTGATCTGCTGTACTGCTGCCGCAGTGACACCCTGCACTTCGAGCGCCATCGCTTCGATCGAGATCCGCGTATTCATGGCGAGATTAGCAATATTAAAAAGCATACGACGTTGCGCATCACGCGCCGCCTGCGCAGTACGCTGTACACTCTGCCGCACCAGCGCATGGTGATATTCGGGCGGCGAGCCGGTGCGTTTGAGAATCTCATCGCGGCGCACTAATGCCGCCTGCGGTGGCGAGGGGACATAGGGGGTACGAATCGGCGTTAGCTTCGGCATGATCGCGACCATCTCATCGCGACCCTTTTTGGCGTATTCACCCGTACTGCGTTGCTGGCTTTGTGCGGCAGCATCGCCTTGTTGATTTACTTCACCCTCCCCGCTGGCGGTCTGCTCATCCTGCGATTCTTCTTCAGCCTCCTCCTCTGTCTGCTCGCCATCGGCTTCGCTGGCATCTTCCTCACTCGTTCCCTCTTCGCCCTCCGCGTCGCCCTCCGCTTCGCCCTCTGCCTCTTCTTCACCGCCAATGCTTTCGCTATCTTCCTCAGTTTCTGTTTCTGTTTCCGAGTCAGTGTCGGTATCGCTGACAGCCTCCCTTTCACTGCTGGTTGTGTCGCTGACTTCGGAAGATAACGATGATGTCGGGGCTTCTGAATTGGCACTGCCATCCAGCGACATGCTTTGCATCTCCTGACTTAAGGTGTCATTAACTTCAGCGCTCTGTTGACTGGCCAGTGAAAGATTTGGAGAGGCCTGCTCACGTTGCGGTTCACCACCGAGATAGGCAGGAACACCAGTATGATCTGCCGCATCCTGCTCACTGGCACGACGAGCAGACGACTCAGTGGTAGAGTCGTCACGTCTGCGCAGTTCGCTGGCGTGATCCGGCATCGTTAGTGACTACCTGCGTAGGCCTTCGGTTCTTCCATCAGATATGGGGCGAGATAACGGTATATTTTCGGTAACCAGCGCCAGTTGCCGTTAACCCACACCAGCCCATCGTAACGAACGGTGCCCCCTTCGGGGGTAGTCAGTGTCCAGCCCATCCAGATATGTTGCGGGTTCATCCAGCCAGCAATGTCTCGATATCCTCCGGGGAATTTTTCACTCAGCATGTTCTGCCAGCGAAACAGCCCGGCCGGGGCGGCAAACACATCAATCGCTGTGTTGTGTTCAATCGAAACACGCAGCCGCTTTTTGTATATTGCATCGACGGCCTTACTCGCCGCTGGCAATAGATTTTCATCAAACAGTTCGACGAGGTCTTCACGAGTCGGTTTGAGCTGCGCGAGTGTCTCCGGCTTGGGCAGTAGTCGAATCAGCTGAGGTGCAGCTTCTGCCATAATGCGCAGGTTTGTCAGCATCTCCTCCCGCGCCTGATTGATCTGTTCCAGTCGGGTGTGCACTTCTTTAGCCTGATCTGAAATGGCAGGCTCTATGTCCTGCTGCAACCGCGCGGCGTCATCGATCAGATCCAGTCGTTCCGTCTCTTTGGTAGCCCATAGCGCCAGCAACCGTTCTCTGGCACTCTCCGATGAGAACAGTGACGCGACCGCGTCATCGTCCATCAACGGCACATGCGTTGCAATGGCACCGCGCATCACCGGGGGTAACGTCGCGACATCGAGCACGCGCATATTCACCACCGGATTGAAACTGTAGATCACAAACGGTTTATGCCCTTGCCATGACCAGCTACTAAACTCCGGTTCATTTTCTAACAAGGGGCTTTGTGCGGTTTGCTGTTGTTGCCAGCCAAGCTGCATGAGTGCAGCAGAAATTTTTTCAAACGGTACATTGGGATTCACCAATAGCGTTTGCCCTAGCTGGATATCATCCATTATCAGTTCCTTCGCCTTGCCACGTTTTAAGTTTGTTTAAGATGCCGGGTATTTCACGGCCGAGTTTACGGTACTCGGCCTGAACTCCGGTGAATATGTGTCGACTGGTGATATCACTATTGCCCGCTTCTGCCGCAGCGGTGATCACAACATTACGCAGCTGTCCGCCGGCAAAATCGCAGTAACTGGCGAGCAAGCGATACACTACGTCTCCCGGCCCACGATCACCGAGGTGGCTACGCCATAGTTTTAACCGTTCTTCAAAGCCCGGCATAGGGAAGTCAATGATCAGATCCAGTCGACGCGTAAAGGCATCATCAATGCGCTCTCGATTATTGGACGTTAAAATAACAATGCCGGGGTGGTTTTCAATGCGGGTCAGTAAAAAATGGGTCAGCATATTGGCAAAGCGTTCACCTGTTTCTTTACCTTCCGAACGTTTTCCAAACAGAGAGTCTGCTTCATCAAACAGTAAAATTACATCGCTGGCGGCCGCCATGTCGAGCAGTGCTGAAAGATTTTTCTCAGATTCACCGATATATTTATTCATGACCGAAGAGAGGTCGACACGATACAGCGGCGCGCCGATACGTGTCGCCAGATAGCTCGCGGCCAGTGTTTTTCCGGTACCACTTTCACCAATGAATAAAGCACGAATACCCGAAGTAGCCGTCTGTTGTAAGGTGGCGCCAAGGTCGTGCCACAACGATTCTCGTTGCTCGGCACGGCTAATGATCCGTTCCAGCTCTTCATTCACTAACGGGGTGAGTACAATCGCATCGCTGTCGACTTCGCGCTCAACCGGTTGCGCGAGCAGACGCAGGCGCTCAGCCCCCAGCTGTCGACGTGCCTGCGTAATGTGACACATGGAAATGGGTAGTTGTTCACGTTGCGCCAGCAATTTTGCATTAGCGGCAATGGTGACGATACTGGGGCCACTCAACAGTGCATTCGCACATTGCGTGGCAAGCGTTGCCTCATTCAGAGAGGCCTGCCAGATATTACGCCGTTGGGTTTCAGTCGGTAGCGGCATGTTCAATTCAATCAAATCTTTGCTTTCAACCGCGCCGTCCGTACCGAGTAATATCACCACAGGCACGCTGTTCAGTACTCCTTCAGGCCGCCAGATTTCACCCGGGCCGAGCTGAGGTTGTAACACTGGCAGCCAGTTGGCATAGCGACAGGCCAACGTAAGCCCCGGGGATTTTTTCCAGACCGCTAGTGGTATAGACAGTGCGCGCAATCCGAGTTGCTGCGCCAGTTCACATGCGAAAAATTGTCGACCGCTATTCGGCTGGCCGCGAACGATAAGACTACGTGCACTACCCGCAGCCAATAAATCCGCCATCGTTGGCAGTTGATTGCGAACACTCTCCGGTAATAAAAGTGGATTGCCCGGCGTGATCAGGTGGCATTGTGGCCATACAGAGGCCTGCTCCAGTAACACCGACCAAAATTCGGCGGAAACGGATAAGGTGCGCAACGGCAACGGCCCTTCGCCATCAATATGAATAATCTTGGCTTGCACCAGCGCGGAGTCTGCAATCCCAAACGATGTCGTTTCATCGTCAAATATCGCACTCACCAGCGCGCTGCACAGATGAACGGTTGGCCTTGCCTGTGTGGATGGCGCCTGTAGTTCACCGACGACCAGGCTGATGAGATGACTGCGCTCGACTTCACCCAGTAACGCTAATAGAAACGTCTCTGCCAGACTAAGCTCGTAATCTTTGACCAGGCGTGACAGTGCACCATTGTGCGGTGGCCATTGCTGATGCAGGCATTGCTGAAGGCGCTGCCAGTCATCGGCTGATTGCTGACACAGTAACGCCCTGGCTTCTTCTAACAGTAGCCCCGGTAAACTGCTATCAAGGGGGAGTGCCTGCAACCAGAAGCGATGCAGGCCAAGACGCACGAGTGCTGCAATCGATTGCCAGCGAAAATCGTGAGCAGCGTCGCTCTGTTTTGCTCGGTGTTTTTCCCTCTGTTTTGCCTGGTGCATCACAAACCTCAAATGTCATAGTGAAAGCTAACAACTTTACCCAACCACGGTAACCACCCTGGATTTACATCCAGACCAGCAAGGCGAACAGGCAGACGTACATTATTAATCGCAGTATGAATATCCACGTGGCTCGGGCTAAACTTGATGGTCGCATCCATGCGTAGTAGCTCACTGTTCCACACCTCAGTTTTTGCATACCAGCGCTGCGCTAGCGCATTTAGCTCACCTAAGGCGGGTAGCGGTGCAAGTTGCTCGAGTGCCTGTCGATTGTCGAAGCCAGTTTGCAGGCAGATAAAATCGACCACAGAGTCATCCTGATCAAGCTGTAACGTCTGGCCAAGTCGATATAACCAGCCCCAGCCATCTGGCAATGCGCGCCAGTGTTCAGCCATGATTGCCTGGCACTCAGGCCGATTAAGAAAATTTAAACAGTAAAATAGCCCGCCCTGCTGAGTGTGAATGACGCGCTGTTCCGCTTCGGATAACGGGGGCGTAACATCAGCGCTGTCATCTTCATTCATGATGCTTTCACGAACGTTATTTGATGTTGAACGCACATCGATCTCTTTATTAATGATGCCTTGTTTATTGCTTGAATCTTCAGATGATATTGAAGTTGAGGATGAGCGTCGCACCTGCTCTTTTGAATCTTTCTGTGCGAATAGCGCTGATGTTAACAGATCATGCTGTTTATCTTGTATCGAATTATTTTCATTAGCTGTTGCGTCGACTAATTCTCTTTTACTTTCTTTGCGTGTTGTCTTTTCGTTGCTTTGTGTGACAGCATTCGATTTTATTGTTACATCGTCCTTCACCTGCGCCGGTTCTATTATTTTCCGATCATCATTCTCTGCAACTGAGATTGAATACTGTCGTTGACGTTTAGCCAGGTAACGTATCAATGCATCCGGTGCGTGCTGCAATGCCAACGGTGCAACCTCCAGTGCAATAATCAGCAGTGCCAGTAGGTAGCGTGGCTGTTCATATTCAGTCTGCTTAAACAGCGGTTGCCAGCGTATAAGTAACGGTTGCAGCAGGTGGGCCTGAATTTCTGGGACAGTAGTGATTGCCTCCACAGGAAGTGATTCATCTAAATAAGTCAATCGAATACCCAGCTTCCAGCTCAACTCATTGACTAACTGTTCGCTGTCAGCATCATTCAGCCGCAGCCACACATCTGCCAGTTTTTTTTGCTGATGAAGCTGGCTGCTGATGGCAGGCAGGTCAGTGAGGTATTCTGACAACAGCTGACGCAACGCGGCCGAGGGTGCCAATGAAAACAGATGTGACCAACGTTGCCAGTACCAGCGATGAGCGGCATGTCCACTGGCAAGATCCACTAATAGATACGCCAGCAGTTCAGTAAAGTTGTAAAATCGAATCGCATCGCTGTGCGCACCGGGTGGTTTTGCCTTGTCCAGTTTGTCGCGTGTGAGCTGGATTAATTCACGCGACAGCTGCTGCGCAGGCGCTTTGACACTTAACTGTCGAATAAACACCCAGCTTTCGTCAACTGCCCTAGGCCAGCTGGTGTGCGCTACTTCCTGTTGTAGCCGCTGTTGCTGAACGACTGGGCCGCGAATCCGCAATTGGCCAATCGCGATATCATCTGCGCGCAACGTTTGTTCCATCACCCACTAGCTCAACAGTTGTCGGCTACGTTTATTGGCGAACACCTGAAAACCTGTTTTGATCTGAACCGCTGCGTTCGCCAACTGCACAATCTTCACCTGCGTTCCCTGTGGCGTGTGATCTTCGACTGCCAACATCGCGATCACTTGCTGCTGATTGTCGAGCAGTTGCAGTTGAGCACCCGGCGCAGGTATGCGGTTGAGTTTAACGTGTAATC
>CALZIG010000221.1 GCA_945787585.1 uncultured Gammaproteobacteria bacterium
ACCGGTGCGATGTCATTCGGTTCTATTTCGCACGAGGCTCATTCAACACTGGCGATTGCGATGAACCGCATCGGCGGCAAGTCGAACACGGGTGAAGGGGGCGAAGAACGCGAGCGCTTCAAGACGTTGCCCAATGGTGACTCGATGCGCTCCGCGATCAAGCAGGTGGCGTCGGGCCGTTTTGGTGTCACCACCGAATATCTGGTCAACGCCGATGACATCCAGATCAAGATGGCACAGGGTGCCAAGCCCGGTGAAGGGGGTCAGCTGCCGGGCCACAAAGTGAATGATGTTATCGCGCGCGTGCGTCACTCAACGCCGGGAGTAGGTTTGATCTCTCCGCCACCCCATCACGATATCTATTCGATTGAAGACCTGGCGCAGCTGATCCACGATCTGAAAAACGTAAATCCCGCTGCGCGCATCAGTGTCAAACTGGTCTCTGAAGTGGGCGTCGGCACGGTGGCTACCGGTGTATCCAAGGCGCATGCCGATCACGTTACCATTTCTGGCTTTGATGGTGGCACCGGTGCAAGCCCGCTAACATCGATCAAACATGCCGGTTCGCCGTGGGAGATCGGCCTTGCCGAGACGCATCAAACACTGGTGATGAACAAATTGCGCGGACGCATTGTGGTGCAGGTCGATGGTGGTCTGCGAACCGGGCGTGATGTCGTCGTCGGGGCGCTATTGGGTGCCGATGAGTTCGGTTTCGCGACCGCACCGCTGATCGTAGAAGGGTGTTTGATGATGCGCAAGTGTCACCTCAATACCTGCCCGGTCGGGGTTGCCACGCAGGACCCTGAGCTGCGCAAACGTTTTACCGGTAAGCCAGAACATGTGGTCAACTATTTCTTTATGGTGGCCGAAGAGATTCGCCAGATCATGGCTGAACTTGGCTTCCGCAAGTTTGACGAGATGGTCGGTCATTCCGAGTATCTCAATATGAATCGTGCCATCAATCACTGGAAGGCGAAGGGGCTAGATTTTTCCCGCGTCCTTTACAAACCAGAAGCCGGACCGGGCGTGGCGACTTTTCATTGCGAACAACAGGATCATGGTCTCGAACATGCGCTTGACCATAAGTTGATCGCTGCGGCACAACCCGCACTAACACAAGGCAAGGCGGTGACTATTGAAATGCAGATCAGCAATGTTAACCGTACCTTTGGCGCGATGTTATCGGGGCGCGTCGCTGAGCGTTACGGTCATGAAGGGTTGCCGGAAGATACCATCTCGATAACGGCGCGTGGTATCGCGGGCCAGAGTTTTGGTGCCTTTGTGGCGCGAGGTATCAGCATTGAACTGATTGGTGAAGCGAACGATTATGTGGGTAAAGGGCTGGCCGGTGGTCGACTGGTGATCTATCCGCCCAAGGCGTGTCCTATCATCGCCGAAGAGAACATCATCGTCGGTAACACCGTACTTTACGGTGCGATAAGTGGTGAAGCATATTTCCGCGGTGTCGCCGGCGAGCGTTTTGCAGTACGTAACTCTGGCGCCACTGCGGTGGTCGAAGGGCTGGGTGATCATGGCTGTGAATATATGACCGGCGGGATTGTCGTGGTACTGGGTCAGACTGGACGTAACTTTGCGGCAGGGATGAGCGGCGGCATTGCTTATGTGCTTGATGAAGTGGGTGATTTTAAACAGCGCTGCAATATGGCGATGGTCGAGCTTGAACCTGTGCCAGCAGAAGATGATGCACTGGAGCGCCTGGAGCAGCAGGGCGGTGAACTAGAGACTCACGGCAGCGTCGACATTCAAAGTGACATGACACGTCATGATGCGCTACGTCTCAAACAGCTGATCGAACGTCATATGCACTACACCGATAGTGCGCGCGCACGGAATATTCTCGATAACTGGAGCGAATGGTTACCGAAGTTTGTGAAGGTGATGCCGGTCGATTATCGCCGTGCACTGGAGGCGGCGCAGGAGAAGACAGACGCGATACAAAATGGTACTGCTAGCAGTAATAGTGCAGGAGGGCGTCACTAATGGGTAAGCCAACAGGATTTCTGGAAATTCCACGTGAGGAGCGCACTTACGCACCCGTCGAACAGCGCATCAAGCACTACAGTGAATTTACTATCTCGCTGAGTGAAGAAGCACTTAATGCACAAGGCGCACGTTGCATGGATTGCGGCATTCCGTTCTGCCATGAAGGGTGTCCGGTTAACAATATTATTCCGGAGTGGAATGACCTTGTTTACAAAAATAACTGGCGTGAAGCGAGTGATGTACTCCATTCGACCAATAATTTCCCTGAGTTTACCGGGCGCATCTGTCCTGCGCCATGTGAGGCGGCCTGTACGCTAAACATTGAAGATATTCCGGTGACGATCAAATCGATCGAGTGTGCGATTGTCGATCGCGCGTGGCAAGAGGGATGGATCACGCCGCAGGTAGCGACAAAAAAATCAGGCAAAAAAGTCGCGGTGATTGGCTCCGGTCCGGCAGGCATGGCTGCGGCGCAACAGCTGATACGGGCTGGCCATGCCGTTGAACTCTTTGAAAGAGAAGATCGCATCGGTGGTTTGATGCGTTACGGCATTCCCGATTTCAAGATGGAAAAACATTACATTGACCGCCGCATCGAACAGATGAAAGCGGAAGGGGTGATATTCCATATTAATTCGAATGTTGGCGTTAATGTCGATATTAAACAGCTACAACAGGATTTCGATGCCGTCGTTCTCACCGGTGGCAGTGAGCATCCGCGTGATCTACCCGTACCTGGTCGTGAGCTGGACGGCGTTCACTTTGCGATGGATTTTATGCGTCAGCAGAAAAAGCGCGTCGCCGGTGATTCAATCGATGCCGCTGAAGCGATCACCGCCGAAGGCAAACATGTGATTGTGATCGGCGGTGGCGATACCGGCTCTGACTGTATCGGTACTTCGATTCGCCAGGGCGCTGCATCTGTCACCCAGCTTGAGATTATGCCGCAGCCTCCTGAAAAAGAAGACAAAGGCGTCACCTGGCCAGACTGGCCGAATAAGATGCGGACTTCCAGTTCGCAGGAAGAAGGGGCTGCGCGTGACTGGTCGGTGGCGACGAAGTCGATCGAAGGCAATGCCGGCGTCGTGACCACACTGAATGGCATTCGCCTCGACTGGGTGCAGGATGAAAAAGGCAGCTGGTTGATGAATGAAATCAAAGGCAGTGAATTTTCACTGAAAGCCGATCTGGTACTGTTGGCGATGGGTTTTGTTCATCCCGTTAAAGAGGGAATGTTAGCAGCGCTGGGTACCGAGTTAGATGGACGCGGCAATGTACAGGCCGACACCAATAACTACCAGACCTCGGTAGAAAAAGTGTTTGCCGCCGGTGATATGCGTCGCGGCCAATCGCTAGTGGTATGGGCAATCCGTGAAGGACGTCAGGCGGCACGCGCTGTCGATGAGTTTTTGATGGGGCGTTCTGATCTGCCGCGTTAATCCATAAGGCCGCGATCAAGACAGAGTGCCCTTTGGGTGTAGAAACAATAACTAAAAGTTTTTAAGGCTTAGGTATGACTGAATTAAAAAATGATCGTTTCCTGCGCGCCCTGCTGAAACAGCCAGTGGACGCGACCCCTGTGTGGATGATGCGTCAGGCAGGTCGTTATCTGCCAGAGTACCGCGCTACGCGCGAAAAGGCCGGTAGCTTTATGGATCTGTGCAAAAACGCAGAGCTTGCCTGTGAAGTCACCCTGCAACCACTGGAGCGCTATTCACTCGACGCGGCGATTCTATTTTCAGATATCCTGACCATTCCCGACGCAATGGGGCTTGGTCTACGCTTCGCCGCGGGTGAAGGGCCGGTGTTTGATAAGCCGGTGCGTAGCGAAGCTGACGTCAACAATCTTTTTGTGCCAGACCCAGAGGGCGAGCTGAAATACGTGATGAACGCCGTGCGCACCATTCGTAAGGCGCTCGATGGCCGTGTGCCGTTGATCGGTTTTTCCGGTAGCCCGTGGACACTGGCGACCTATATGGTTGAAGGCAGCGGCAGCAAAGACTATGCAAAGGTTAAAGGGATGATGTTTGACCGCCCAGACCTGATGCACAAACTGCTTGATACCACAGCGCAGTCGGTTACTTCATATTTGAATGCGCAGATCGCTGCTGGCGCGCAGGCGGTACAGATCTTCGATACCTGGGGCGGTACGTTAACGCCACGAGACTATAAAGAGTTCTCACTACGCTACATGCAACAAATCGTCGATGGCCTGACCCGTGAAAACGATGGCCGCAAGGTACCGGTGATCCTGTTTACCAAAGGCGGTGGACAGTGGCTTGAAGCGATGGCCGATACTGGCTGTGATGCACTGGGTATCGACTGGACGACCGATATTGGCGAAGCGCGCAAGCGTGTTGGCGACAAGGTTGCACTACAGGGCAACATGGATCCAAGTATTCTCTATGCACAGCCGGAACGTATCCGTGAAGAAGTCGCGACCATTCTTGAAAGTTATGGCGCGGGTACCGGGCATGTCTTTAATCTTGGGCACGGTATTCATCAGCATGTAGAGCCAGAGCATGCCGGTGCCTTTATTAACTCAGTGCACGAGTTGAGCGCGAAGTATCACAAATAGCCGTGCTGAAAAATTAGCACTAGCCATAAACAGTAATACTGTAAGTGAGTTGAGTAGTATGAAAGATGTCGATGATCTGAGTATGTTTGCCCCCTCCGGGCCGCCCCCGATTCCACAGGAGTTCGAAAAGCTGAAACATATGGAGGCATTTTCTGAGGCGATGTTTAACCGCATCGTCAGTATTCAGGAAAAGGAACATGACGCCTGGGATGCAACAAAACCCTTTGTTGATCGCATCAAAGACCTCCCGTTGCATGCCCTGATCTTTAGTAACCCGGATCGTGACCCAGCCAAGTTTGCTACGACTATCGCACCGTTCTATCCACTACGCGGTGAGATGCAGCAGATAGCACATTGCGTGCGTCAGGTGGCAGACAATCCAGTCGTTTGCGACCTGCATGCCGGAAACGGTTTTGTCGGTAGCCTGCTAGCACGCGAAGGGGTAGAGGTCGTTGGCCTGCGTGACCCAGGTGCCAAGCGAAATCAGATCGCCAATTTTTATGATGCCGATAAATATACTCTGAAAGAGAAGACAGTAGATGCTATCGATTTTGAATTCGATGTCGCCTTCTCTGCGTGGATGCCGAGTGGGCAGAACCTGACACCGGAGATCGTTAAGCACAAGCCGAAGTTGATCATCTTTTTTTATACGGAGCATACGGACGAAGTTAATAACGTCCCGCAGACCGGCACACCAGAGGCATTCAGTGATCTACCGGAAAATTATGCGTCGATTGCAGAATGGTCAATTACCCGACCTAAAGATTGTTTGCATGAAGTCTGGGAAGAGTTAACACCGAGCATTGAAGAGGTGCGTCATATTAAAATCTATGCCGACACCCCATGGCAGGATATCGATCTTGGTGAAGGGCTTGAGCCTGCTGAGCCTTATGACTGGGAAAAAGAACTTGATATGGTGCTGACGGCACTGAGTGCCAAAGAGCACCTCCGTAGCCAGGGTTTTCCTGTTTAATTATATTTATTGAAGAGCGATGGTGTGTTAATGGCGCGTAAATTTGCGAGCGCATCATTATGCTCTTCCACATCGACTAACGCTTTCTTGAAAAAACCTTTAAGTGATTTTTTCAAATGACGTCCCACCTCTTTTTCAGGTATCGTTTTTAGTTTACAAAAGATGGCGAGCGCATAGGCCACTTCACGTTCCGAAAGGCTACCAACACGCTCCATCGCGGGCGAATGACAGCTACCACATCCCCCGCCACGATAGGGGGTGGCGGTGTTTGACAACATCAAACCAAAACCATGTGCCACAGCCATTACCTCAGTGAGGTGAGGTAATAGCTCCTCCTCACAGGGCGGGGGTTCAGATGCAAGCGCAGCGAGATGAACCATTAATGCATGGGTAAAATTGGCAATCATGACCTCAGGATTACCAACCTGCTTTGGCTCATAAAAGAGAGTGAGATGTGATTGTGAGGCATCCATCAGATCAGTACTGTTACTACTGCCTTCTGTGACTGCCGATAACACCTGATGGATGGATGCGTTATCTTCAGGATTGCCACTAAATTGATGATGATCCATTGATTGTGTTGGCCAGTGATCTAATCCTGAATAGGTCTTGACCCGGTTCATCATCAAATCAGCCATCTCTTCGATGCTCGTACCGCTGCCGGGAAAGTGCTTTGGTGTTGGTGTGATGAGCATGGTGTGCTGATAAAAGGCGTCGCTACCAAAATTATTCAGTGACCAGCCAAAGGCCTCGAATAGCCATTCGATTGAATCTTCATCCAGTAAAGGTTCGCG
>CALZIG010000222.1 GCA_945787585.1 uncultured Gammaproteobacteria bacterium
ACAAGCAGACGTAACAGGCGAGGATAGCAACACGACAGAGCCACCGGCCCCAGAAATACCCGAAGATGAGAGCAATCCATTTCTGAGCATTGATGATACCGATGAAAGCGTGGCTAGCGACGACCTCATAGACCAGGCCATGAGTGACGATGACATTGACATCACCCAAAATCAAAATGAACAACCATCATCGCCATCACCAGAAAAAGAAGACACACCCCCTGCGCCTGAAACCACAGCGGCTGAAAAGTTGCCCCCAGATGACACAACGCCCAACGATAATCAGTCATCAGCCACTAATGCGGAAGAGGCTGAAGTGGAACAGCCTCTTGAAAGAGACGATATTGATGACATTCTCGCCGCGGCGACGGATGATGCAAAAAAATCACCCGACAATACCAAAGAACCCACGGATACAGACATTGATATCAGCGATGATGACATTGACGCCATCCTCAATGACATTGACTTTAGCCCGCCCACTGCGGCTGCCGAGAATAAGAAAGAGACTGAAAAAACAGGCTAGCCAATACAAAAAAGGCAGCCCGAAGGCTGCCTTCTTAAAACACGATAACGCTGTTAATTACAGTTTATCGCTTTCACTCGCGAGGTAAGAAGCAACACCATCGTTAGTTGGTGTCATCCCTTTATCACCCTCTTTCCAGCCAGCCGGACAGACTTCGCCATGTTCTTCAGTAAACTGTAACGCATCAATGGTGCGTATCATTTCATCGATGTTACGACCAAGCGGCAGATCATTCACCACCTGATGACGCACCACACCTTCCTTATCGATTAAAAATGAACCGCGCAGCGCAACGGCTTCATCAAGCAGCACGTCATAATCGCGTGCGATGCTCTTGGTCAGATCGGCCACCAACGGGTATTTAACATTTCCGATACCGCCTTGATCAATCGCTGTGTTTTTCCACGCATGATGTGAAAAATGCGAATCGACAGAACACCCGATGACCTGCACATTACGTTTTTCGAATTCAGCAATACGATGATCAAACGCAATCAGCTCCGATGGGCAGACAAAGGTAAAATCTAACGGGTAAAAAAATAGCACTACATATTTGCCGCGTGCATCAGAAAGTTTAAAATCCTCTTTAAAGCTACCATCTGGCATCGCCGCAGTTGCAGTAAAATCAGGGGCCTCTTTAGTGACTAGTACACTCATTTTTGATCTCCTTAAACAAAACTTAACAAATTCGCCTTAAACAACTTCAAGATAAACACATCCATAAGATGTCATCATGTGGGCAAAGTTTAGCGTGTTTATTGCCCACTACAACCCCGATTTAATAAGGGCAATGATCATTCATCTGATTAAATACGCGCCGATCTTACACCTGTAGTGTTAAACTTGCTGACTATTGTACCACTATTAAACTAACATTCACGCCTCGCACCATGCCCCGTATCTACATCACCCCCCCATTAATCAACAATACAATAATTACGATTGATGGCAGCGCTGGCAACCACATCAGCCGTGTTTTACGCCTCAAGTCAGGGGACAAAATCACACTATTTAATGGCGAGGGGGGTGAATACAGCGCCACCCTCACGGCCATCGAACGAAAAACAGCCCACGCCCACATCGATAACTTCGACCCACGAGAGTGCGAATCTCCGCTACAGATCACACTGATACAGGGGATTTCACGTGGCGAACGGATGGATTTTACGCTGCAAAAGTCGGTCGAACTCGGCGTTACCCGCATCATTCCACTCTCCACCGAGCGCTGCAATGTGAAATTTGATGAAAAACGGGCGGCGAAACGCTTGCAACACTGGCAAGGCGTAGTGATTAGCGCATGCGAACAGTCTGGCCGCAATCGTATTCCGGAGATTATGCCGGTGCTCTCACTGCACCACTGGCTGACAACGCTTAAAGATAATAGTAATGAACTGCGCCTGTTACTGGATCCCCGCGCCACTCGGACATTACGCCAACTGAACCCTGTAACGAAAGAACTCTCACTCCTGATCGGCCCCGAAGGTGGCCTCAGCGAACGCGAGATTGAAACGGCCATCCAGAGCGGATTTCAGGGCATTCAGCTCGGACCACGCGTCTTGCGCACCGAGACCGCTGGGGTTGCCGCACTGGCCGCGCTACAGTCACACTGGGGCGATATGGGATAGGGGCGGTACTGGTAAAAAAGCGGCGTTGAAATTTAAACGGGAATCACAAGCTTAAAGCAGGTGCCACGCCCTCGCACTGACGTGACCGTGACCGTACCGCCAAGTCGACTCACCTCCGTCTTCACCACATCCAGCCCCATTCCCCGACCGGATATTTGTGAAACCGATGCACTTGTGCTCAGCCCAGGATAAAAGATCAATTCGGCGGGTGACACCCCAACAGCCTCAGCGCCCGTCACACAACCGCTCTCCAGCGCTTTTTGACGCACGGCCTCATCATCGATTCCCGCGCCGTCATCCTCCACCGTAATCACCATTGCTGAATCCTGTTCGTTAAGTTCGAACGCCAGTACAATCTCACCTTTTTCAGACTTACTTGCCGCCTTTCTCAAGGTCGGCGGCTCAATCCCGTGATCGATCGCATTCCACAGCAGCAACTCCAGCGGGGCAGTCAAACGGCTGAACACCTCAACCGAGCCTTCCAGCATCTCCCCCCGCACCGATAGATGGACCTGTTTACCCAGCATCATACTGGCGCGCTCGACCAGAAAATGTAAGCGAGGCAGTTTTTGTGAAAAAGGCTGGCGTACGATGTGTTGATCCGATGTAATCGAATCCCGCTGAACTGCACCGTCTTTCCATAAGTCACTACAATGACTGGAAGAGGCTATTTGTGTGTCACCGCCCTCACCTGTCGACGAAGATAAATGCTCCCGTTGCTGTTTAGCCAGCAGCTCAACAATCACATACAGGCGACTGAGATAACGCTCAAACAGCTCAAACAAGACCTCGCATGTGGCGATCTCACCCTTCAAAAAGGCTGCCACATAAGACTCAAGCTGCTGAATGTTATTAATCAGCCCCTCAACCCCATAAATCAACACGCCCCCTTTAAGCGCGTGCAGATGACGTAAAAAGTCCATTGCCAGGGATTTCTCTTGCGGTGCCGACTGCCACTTGACAAGCACGACACGAATCTCACGTAACGAAGCTTGAACGTTCACGAGAAAATCCTTAATCACATCAGGTGGGCAATTCTCCAGGTTCGGCAACGTATGAAGCTCGGGGAAGGCCGTTGCACTGTAGATCTTGTCTTCGATGTTTTCGAGAAAATCATCGTCACACTCAAACCCATCCCGGATGCTTTCGATATAACAGGTCACATCGTCGAGCACTTCTATATACGCCTTCAGCCGCTGACTGGATACTCCGATTCCCTGGCTATCCACATAGGGTGCACTGCTATTGAGCACTTCAACAACACGGGCAAGCGACAACTGACATAACGGCAGGCTGACATCCCTCACTTGCTGAGAAATCAGGGTCTCGTTACAGACAAGCGGCGACTCAATGCACTCCGTCACCAGTGCGCGAATTTCACCCAGGTCATCTAGCAGTTGCACAAGGCCGCTCGAAGAGAGTGATTGTGGCCTTACTGCTCCATTTTGGTTATCAACATAATTCATTATGAAACGCGAAATACTGGTCTATTATTATTTGGCATCATGCCCCCCTCATATTTAGGGAGTGCTATTAGTTACACCCCCAAAGCCACTGGAAGAAGTGGCCTCACCCCCGCTTCAACACATACAAAATACACCTAAATAGGCCAATAAAATACTGTAAAATTTTACAATTATCGTAAGGATTAGTAGCCGCTATCGACCAATTTTCAACTAGAATCACTTACTCCCATCCACTAGATACAAGCACATTTCCTTGGTATTCATAATATTAACAATAATCCGCCCACTACCCGGCCATCGCCAAGCCCGCGCAAGCCGCGTATCATTACCCCCTTCACGATGAAATTAATTAATTGAACAGGCGACCAATCACCACCATGAGCGCGATACCACTCCCAGTCCCTCACCTGACTACGGCGCTGAACGGGCCACTACTTCAGCTCGAACGCCATTTACTCGATCAACAGTCCGCCATCGAAGGATGGTTCCGCCGCCAGTGGCAGCAGACCAGTGCGCCGTTTTACACTTCGGTCGATCTGCGTAACTCAGGCTTCAAACTCGCGCCAGTGGATACCAACCTGTTTCCGGCCGGATTCAACAATCTCAACCCGGCGCTGATTCCGCTCAGCATTCAGGCCGCACAGGCCGGGATCGAACGCATCTGCCCCACCGCCAATCAGATTCTCATCGTGCCGGAGAGCCACACCCGCAATACTTTTTATATGGAGAGCATCGCCGCCCTTCAGGACATCCTGCAAAAGGCCGGCTTTACAGTGCACCTCGGCTCGCTTTCAGAAGAGATCACCACCGCACACTCGATTGAACTGCCATCGGGACGCAGCATCACGCTGGAGCCCCTTGAGCGCGTCGGCAATCGGGTCGCGATCGGTGATTTTTCCCCCTGCATGATTCTGCTCAACAACGACCTCTCAAGCGGTCGTCCGGCAATCCTCGAAAACATCGAACAGGAAGTCGTGCCACCACTGGAGCTGGGCTGGTCAAAGCGCCTCAAATCCGATCACTTCACCCACTACCGCCAGATTGCAAAAGAATTTTCAGAACTGATTCAAATCGATCCGTGGCTGATCGATCCACTCTTTCTGCAATGCGGCGAGATCGACTTCATGAAACGTGAAGGCGAAGAATGCCTCGCCAAAAACGTCGCAGCGTTACTAAAATCGATTCAACATAAATATGATGAGTACAAGATAGACAAAGAACCCTTTGTCGTCATCAAGGCCGATGCAGGCACTTACGGTATGGGAGTGATGACCGCCAGCTCTGTTGAAGAAGTGCAGAGCCTCAACCGTAAACAACGCACCAAGATGGCGGCCTCAAAAAGTGGCGCTAATGTTAGCAAGGTGTTGGTGCAGGAAGGGGTCTACACCTTTGAAACATGGGGCGAAGCCGCTTCGGTGACCGAACCGGTGGTCTATATGATCGATCACTTTGTGGTCGGTGGTTTCTATCGTGTACACACGCGTCGCGGCCCCAATGAAAACCTCAACGCCCCCGGCGCACATTTCGAACCCCTCGCCTTTGCCGAGCCGTGCATTGCACCGTGCCCGGAGATGGGGCCAGATGCCAACGCCAACCGCTTCTACGCCTACGGCGTCATCGCACGTCTCGCCATGCTTGCCGCCGCACGCGAAATCGCAGAATATAATTAAGCAAAGATACTGATGATAAAATCCAGCACTAAATCCGACATAAAACTGGGGGTTGTGATGGACCCCATCGACGCCATCAACCCCAAAAAAGACAGCACCATGGCGATGTTGCTCGCGGCTCAACAGCGTGGCTGGCAGCTCCACTATATGGAACAGCGCGACCTCTTTCTCGATCACGCCAGGGCGTGCGCCACCATCCGTCCACTCAGCGTCAACCCTGGGCTGGACAACTGGTTCGAACTCGGCGAGGCGTCCACTCGCCCCCTGAGCGATCTCGACATTATCCTGATGCGCAAAGACCCACCGTTCGATATCGATTATATCTACACCACCTATCTACTGGAGCAGGCCGAAGCCACCGGCACACTGGTCGTCAACAAACCGCAGTCACTGCGCGACGCCAATGAAAAGCTCTACACCGCATGGTTCCCACACTGCTGCGCGCCGAGCATGGTCACCAGCCAGCCCGGACGTATCAAGGAATTCCTCGCGGAACACGGTGACATCATCATTAAACCACTCTCGGCGATGGGCGGCGCATCGATCTTTCGCGTCACTAAAGATAACCCCAACGTCAATGTCATCATCGAAGTGATGACAAACAACGGTAAAACATTGACGATGGCACAACGCTACCTGCCGGAGATTTTACAGGGTGACAAACGCATTCTGTTGATCGATGGCGAACCGGTTCCTTACGCGCTGGCGCGCATTCCCGCCGAGGGTGAAACCCGCGCCAACCTCGCCACGGGTGGCACAGGAGTCGGCCAACCGCTCAGTGAGCGCGACCGCTGGCTCTGTGAACAGATCGGTCCAACGCTTAAACAAAAAGGGCTTACTTTTGTCGGACTCGATGTGATCGGCGACTATGTCACCGAGATCAACGTCACCAGTCCCACCGGCATTCGCGAACTCGACACCCAGTTCGACCTCAATATTGGCGCGCTATTAATGGATGCGATTGAGGCGCGTCTCGCGTGAAACCGCGGTGGTTACATTTACTGGCGATCGCTGCGCTCACACTGAGCGCCTGTAGCGATCCGCCACCGCAGGTTCACAAGGCAAAGCTCTTCACCCTCGGCACACTGGTCGATGTCAGCGTGCTTCATCCGGATGAAGCCGTCGCACAACAGGCGGTCGATATTGTTGAAGCCGAACTGGCGGTCATCAACACGCAGTGGCACGCATGGCGTGAAAGCCCGCTGACCAACATCAACCAGCAACTCGCCCGCGGTGAAACCATCACCATCGATGCTACAAGTCACCGATTCCTGCAACAGGCACAACAACTCGCCGCCAATAGCGATCAATTTTTCAATCCCGCGATCGGTTCGCTGGTCGCTCTGTGGGGTTTTCACAGTGATGACCGCCCCGAGGGCGCGCCACCAACCATCGCTGACATCAATCACTTGTTACAACAGGCGCCTTCGATGGCGGACATCACCCTCACCGAAACAACTTTGAGCAGCCACAATCCCGCCGTGCAGCTCGACTTCGGCGCCTTCGCCAAAGGCTACGCCATCGACCGCGCGATCGAAAGACTCAAACAGTCCGGCATTGAAAATGCGATCGTCAACGCAGGGGGCGATCTGCGCGCCATTGGCAGTAAAAATAAACAACCATGGCGCATCGGTATCCGCCACCCAGCGGCCGCCGGGGTCATCGCCTCAGTCGAAACCCACGACGATGAAAGCGTTTTCACCTCCGGTAACTATGAACGCTTTTTTGATTTCGATGGTAAGCGTTATCATCACATCATCGATCCACGCAGCGGCTACCCCGCGACAGGCACTATCTCCGTGACCGTGATTCACAACAATGCTGCCACCGCCGATGCCGCCGCCACCGCACTCTTTATTGCAGGCGTAAAGCAGTGGCCGCAGATTGCGCAGCAGATGGGCATCGATGAAGTAATGTTGATCGATGAACATCTGACGATCTACATGACAGCGAAGATGGCGCGGCGCATCCAGCTCGAAATCGACGATGCCGAGATCAAAATCATTGGGGATAACCGATGACGCGCGCAGACTATCTCGCACTCCTGTTTGCGGCGCTACTGCTCCCCTATCTCTATGTGACACAGTGGACCGGCGACGAAGCGGGCAGTGCCGTCTCTATCATGAACGGGGATGAAACGACGCAGGTCTCGCTCGCACACGATCACACCCTCGAGATCGACGGCCCACTCGGCACCAGCGTTATTAAAATAGAAGATGGCATGGTTCGCTTCATGGCCTCCCCCTGCCTCGGTAAACAGTGCATCCACAGTGGCTGGCTCAAGCACGCTGGCGA
>CALZIG010000223.1 GCA_945787585.1 uncultured Gammaproteobacteria bacterium
GCTGAATATCCTCGGGATAGCTATGCGGAATTGCCATATCCGCAGGGATTGCATAGCGAATATGTTTGGCTTCGACAGAATAAGAGTAACGTATATGCTGGCGTCCCTGAATATTTTCTGCATTCCAGCGCGCACGTCGGTTGAGTGCATCGTTCTCGATGCTAATATTAAACAGCCCTGATGAGTTACCCTCGTCTGAGATATATTGACGGCTGTCGCTGCGAGGTAGATAGGTCTGAACGGAGATATCATCGCCATGTCCGGTCGCCTCGATATTGACATCCACCTGATAGCTGGTGGATGGGATCAGGCCGGCCAGTGGATAGTCCAGCACATAGAGCTTGTAGGCCATGATGCCCCAGGCAGTGGCCAGCAGCGAAATCAGTAGCACTACAAAAGCATAGTGTCTGATATCTGGCTTTCCCTGGTCTGTTTTTAGATCCATGCCTGTGGCCGGTTATATGTCGCGTTTTAATCGGTATTAATGACTTTACCTTGTAAAGCTGAATTTAAACTTAAAATTTAACGACTGAGCCCATCTATATTACAAATGTAAATTGATGATCGTGCTTATCGGCGCGTGTTGTTACTATCTTTCCGCCTCTTTTCTTCAATATGTCTGGTTAAAAATTTATCAAGGTGATTGGCAAAGGCCATACGATCACTTTGACTGAGCGCGGGTGGCCCACCACCTGTGTCAACGCCGCTGCCCCTCATTGTATCCATGAAATCACGCATGTTGAGCCGCGCCTTGATGTTGTCAGTTGTGTGGAGTTCGCCGCGAGGGCCTAGCGCGTGGCCGCCTTTTTCAATCGCCTCCGCCGCCAGCGGGATGTCGCTGGTGATTACCAGGTCTCCTGCCTCAAGTCTTTTGACGATCTCATCATCCGCGACGTCAAACCCCTGAGGCACCTGAAACATCTTGATGAAGCGCGACTTCGGAATACGGATCGGCTGATTGGCGATCAGCGTGGTCTCGATTTTAGTGCGCTCAGCCGCCCTGAAAATGATCTCTTTGATCACCACCGGACAGGCGTCTGCATCTACCCAAATTTTCATTTTATATCGCTTCGGCTGGTATGGGCGAGAATAACATCATTGCTATTTTAATATTTAGGCGTGTTGTAGGGTAGGCATTATACGCCAAATCCAACGGGGTATCATCGTAGATAGCACAATGCCAGCACATATGAACAATATTGCATCAAATAATGCTCGACATCGGTACCAGTAATGTCTTTAAATTAGATCAGTTCAATTGAAAATAATTATGGGCTAATCTAAAAACGTTATGTGATATGACTAAACTCACCTCCATACCATCATCAAACCTATGTGGTCACTTCGGATTAGATAAAGAACAGCGGCGTCTACGCCTGGCGTTTCTTGAACTAGACGATAGTGATCACGCGCATGCGACTGAACTGATAGAACGCGTTATTAAGCCCAATATTGATAGCATCATTGATCAATTCTACGCTAAATTAATCACGGACCCCTGCGCGTTCAGTTTCATCGAGAGTGGTGAGGTCATTGGTCGTTTAAAGAAAACTCAGAAAAATCATTTATTATCGCTAGGCATCGCGTTTGATACTGAAGCGTATTTTGACAATCGCTTACGTGTTGGTCTTGTTCATGATCAGGTCGGATTGCCCCTGACCACTTATCAGTGCGCTTATAATGCGTTACAGCAGATTATTATTGCTTTTATCCGAAGTATGTTGCCAGTTGAAAATTTTGATGAAGCTGTAAGGTTCCTATTGAAAATTATCTCGCTCGATATGTCACTGGCGATAGAGGCCTATCATGGTGTACAGGTGCAGGGCCTGGAGCGTTCACTTGATCACCTGAAAGATCATCAGCGTTCTTTGCAGCGGCGTGTGAGTATCGATGAATTGACCGAGGTGCTTAGCCGCAGCCAAATTATGGAAGACCTGAGGCGTTGTATGCAGCACGCAAAAGATCACCATCAGAATTTATCGATAATTATGCTGGATATCGATTTCTTTAAGCGTGTCAATGACCAGTATGGACATCAAGCGGGTGATATGGTGCTGATGCAGATGGCAAAACGTTTTAAGACATCTGTTCGTAACGTTGACATGGTTGGGCGTTATGGTGGTGAAGAGTTTCTGGTGGTGTTACCTGATGCAGATATTGGAATATCGCAGCAGATTGCAGAACGTATTCGCGCTCATGTCGTGTCATCGCCTATTAATAATGCCGGATGTACTATCAATGTAAGTGTGAGCGGTGGCATTGCAAAGTTTGATGAGACGGACAGTATTGAATCGCTGATTGATCGTGCTGACAAAGCACTTTATAAAGCGAAAGAAGGTGGCCGTAACCGGGTGGTCTATATGGGGCTTTGAACGGCCATGAGTCATAAAGATTATCTGTTCGTTTACGGCACGCTGCGGCACCAGGCTGTTCGTACGGCTGCTGGTGAGCAAGCATTTAGTCAGCTTAATCAAGCGGCCTCATTTATCGATGCTGCGTCGATGAGTGGCCAGCTATTTGAAGTCGATGGTTACCCTGGCGTCTGTTATAAATCCGATGCCGATACGCATGTCGTCGGTGATCTGTATCATGTCGATGATGCCGCCACGCTGTTTTCTACATTGGATGCATATGAGGAGTGCGCCGCTCAGTTTTCAGCGCCGCATGAATATCGCCATCAGCGTGTGCCGGTAATACTGGGCAGTGGCGAGACCGTACAGGCATGGGTTTACCACTACAATTGTTCCACCGATCTGTTGCCCGTGATTGCCTCGGGGGATTATTTGCAGTGGCAGGAGGCCAAGAAGGCAACCGTGAGTAATGTAAAATGCAACACGCATCATGGTTTCGTGCGACGCGTGGCAGGTAAGCTATTGTTTTGGCTGTTGGTATTTGTTGTGATTGCGTTGGCGGGTATGTGGTATTTGGGTCATGTTGATTTACGCTTGCTGGGTGGAATATCAAATGTCTGAATCTTTTACGCCGAGCATCTCTGTTTCGGTATAGATAAATGGTCGAACATTCTTCTAATAAGCTGCTAACTTTTTATGGATAAGGGCTGTACTGTTTTAGCTAGTTTTGGTTAGAATAGTGGTACTTGGCTGGGCATGGCTTGGGAATTGGTTGAGGGGGAGCGATTTTCAAGCCGTGTTTGGCTTAGTTTTATACTAAGCGTCCTGCTAGCCCGCCTGTCGTACCCGCATCAACTTCTATAATTAACAATTCAGCAAAGCGTTGATCGCCCTGTTTTCAGGATAATGCGCTATTTTTCAACACCATCAACACTACTGACATAATGCTGTCAGTAGCCCCCCGTTATGCTCGTGTCTCCCAATGATTAATTTTGAATAAGGAGATACAACATGATAGAAGCATTGAAACAGCCAGGGCGTTTTTGCTGGAATGAATTGCTCACCAATGATGTCGCGGCCGCGCAGCAATTTTACGGTGAAATGTTTGGCTGGCAGATGGAAGACACTGAGTGTGGTGGCGTGGCTTACACCACATTAAAGGTTAATAACGATGACATTGGTGGCATTATGAAGACCCCAGCTGAGGCGGGTGAGATGCCGCCGATGTGGGGCGGTTATGTTACCGTTGATGATGTCGATGAGAGCGCCGCCAACGCGACGCAGCTGGGGGGATCGCTCTGCGTGCCGCCGCAGGATATGCCCGGTATTGGGCGTTTTTGTGTGATTAAAGACCCGCAAGGCGCTATGCTATCCCTGTTTGCATTTAAAAAATAAGGACAGTGTGAGATGACGCACGCATATTTTAATGAGGCGACTTTTGACTTTATCGATCGGTTGGCGGATAACAATCAGCGCGACTGGTTTCATGAACATAAGGCGTACTATGAAGGGTGCGTGCGTGAACCTGCCTTACGTTTAATTACAGATGTGGCAGAGGTGTTGCCACATCTGTCCCCTTATTTTGTCGCGATTCCAAAAAAGGTTGGCGGTTCTCTGATGCGGGTACATCGCGATACCCGTTTTGGCAAAGACAAGACGCCTTACAAAACCAATATCGGTATCCAGTTTCGCCATAGTATGGGTAAAGATGTCCATGCCCCTGGTTACTATCTGCATATTTCATCGGGTGAGTGTTTTCTGGGTGCTGGAATCTGGCGGCCTGATGCGCCGTCGTTGGGTAAAATTCGTGACAGAATTATTGAAAAAGAAGAAGAGTGGTTGAAAGCGCGAGATTATAAACCGTTTCAGAAAATATATAATGTTAGCGGTGAATCACTAAAGACCGCGCCACGTGGTTTTAGCAAAGCGCATCCGATGATTGAGGATCTACGCCGCAAAGATTTTATCGCCATTCATGACCTTGAGACTCAGTTGGTCTGCTCAAAAAAACTGAAATCAGAGATGATGAAGCGCTTTACAGTGGCAACGCCGTATATGCGCTTTCTGTGTAAGGCGTTGGAGTTGCCGTTTGATTGATCAGTCATTGTTTAGGTCGTTATTCCAGTTGTGATCGGCATGACGGTGTAGTTTTTATTCGAGTATCATAAAATAATGCGTCGCGCCGACCGTCTCTTTCAAATCATACAGCTGTTACGGCGCGACCGTGTCGTGACGGCACGTGAAATTGCCGCTGCACTAGAGGTCTCCGAGCGCACTATTTATCGTGACATGCAGGACCTGTCACTCTCCGGTGTGCCGATCTCCAGTGAGGCAGGTAGCGGTTACCGGTTACTCCCCGGTTTTCACCTGCCGCCGCTGATGTTCAATGCAGAGGAGCTTTCAGCGTTATTGATCGGTGCACGTATGGTGCAGGCGTGGACGGATCAGGGGCTGGCATCGGCAGCCACGCAGGCGATGATCAAGATCGAATCAGCCGTGCCCGAGCACCTGCGTGATGAACTGGCGCGCGAAGATATTCTGGTGCCCGATTTTGGCATCGACCCACGTGTCTCAAAACGGTTGGCGCTGTTGCGGGTGGGGATCAAGGCGCAGCAAAAGATCACGTTTAATTACCAACGGGAAGATGGTGAGCCATCGAATCGTATTGTGCACCCACTGGGTCTATTTTACTGGGGCAAGGTGTGGACGCTTACGGCGTGGTGCGAACTGCGCGATGAGTTTCGCAGTTTTCGACTGGACCGAATGTCACAGGTGAGTGTGCTCGAAACAGTGTTTGCGTCACCACCGGGGCGCACCTTGCAAGACTATCTACGCACTGTCTGTTGTGATTAAAAGAAGTTTTTAGCGTAACTGTGCAAGATAAGTTATTTGAAAAAGAGAGGGTGTGTTTGATGAAAAGATGTGATTGGGCGGTGAATAATCCGCTGGAGACGCACTATCACGATGAGGAGTGGGGCGTTCCCATTCATGATGATCGCCTGTTGTTTGAATTGCTGATTCTTGAAGGGGCGCAGGCGGGGCTGAGCTGGGCCACTATATTGAAAAAACGAGAGGGGTACTTAAAGGCCTTTGATCATTTTGATGCGCGGAAGATAGCGCGCTACTCTGAGGCTAAAAAAGAGAAGCTACTGCAGAACCCCGGTATCGTACGAAATAGATTGAAAGTGAATGCGACAGTGGTCAATGCGCAATGTTTTCTCGCTGTGCAGAAAGAGTTTGGCAGTTTTGATGCCTATATCTGGTCTTTTGTCGATGGCAAGCCGATCCAGAATAAGTGGAAAAAAATGTCTGACGTGCCCGCGAGTACGCCAGTGTCTGAGGCGATGAGCAAGGATTTGAAGAAAAGAGGGTTTAAGTTTGTGGGGTCAACCATCTGTTACGCCTTTATGCAGGCGACAGGAATGGTCAATGACCATCTGACATCATGTTTCCGCTATTCAAAAGTGGGCCGATAGTTTTGTAGTACACGCTTTGACATGATATCCGGCCGAAGGTAAACGCCCTAAACTCATTCGAATTACTTGTCTGTCTATTCTTCGTTATAATGGCGACCAATAGCTAATGCGAGCGATTATCGTAATCATAAAACCTTTATTTGTTCTTAAGGGGTAGGCGCTATGCGACCGCTACGCGCATGAAAAAGGAAAATAAGAGATGAGAGCAATACGTATATTGATGCGCGCAGGGCGTTTTTTTCTGTTGAGCGCGATCTTCGGAGCTTCAGCCGTCCATGCCAGAATGACGCTTGAGCTGGTTATATTCCGATCATTAACGAGACATAACTTCAGCAGCAAAGCGGCCCCTACATTCGTGCCTGACTTAATAAAGGCTAGACCTTTCTGATGAGTGATCAACAAAGTAACAATCCGCTGCATGGTGTCACGCTGGAGCAGATCGTGATCCGTCTGGTTGAATACTACGGTTGGGAAGGGTTAGGTCAGCGCATCGATATCCGCTGTTTTACTAGCGATCCTTCGGTAAAGTCCAGCCTCAAATTTCTGCGTAAGACTCCGTGGGCACGTGCCAAAGTTGAGGCGCTATATACCGTCATGCAGCAAAGTGTCTGGACGAAAAAGAAGTAGCCTATCTGTTCGATAAAAAATTAACCTGCCAGATGAGTTAGTCAGTTTAGCTTTCGGGATAGCGACACTCGATAGTTAACTGCCAGCTTCTGGAGGCCCCAACGACCCAGACGCCTGGAAAAATCGGCCATTGCAAAAAATAGAGCGGGGCAGGGGCGTACACATGAGTGACTCTGCGTCGACTGCAATCAAACGCTGGGCAGTCTAGCTGACGAATGGCTCGCCAACGCTGGTTACGCAGTGTTCTTGTTCTGCGTGCGGCCTCGCGGCGTGCGCGTAATCGTGAGCGATTGAGTGAGATGGCAACTGAGTTGCCATCGAATCTGTTTTTACCGCAGTCCAGTCCCGCAGTGAAGGGGGTAATTGCCTCATTGATAATCGCCATAATAAATTCCTCATCGGAATATTTTACAGCGCCATTATGCAGTGCTGGTCTTCGTAATATCAAGCTTAAGACTTGTGAGAAAAAGTACCTGACAGATTTGGTTGGGTTAGGTTAGGGGCAACGATTACAAAGTGACCTGGTGTTCTGCAACAGGGAAGTTATTGAGTGTTAATCTTTGAGAGTGAATCTGTGTCAATCCTTTATTATAAATGTTATTTTAGTGATCACTATGAAGAGGACGTGTGTTTTTACTGTAGACAATGCTTAATGTGCACGATGTTACTCCGATCCGAAGATAGCCGAATAGTCAGCACGCCATTATTATCTATACAAATACTATTGTAGTTAAATAGCTATGGGGGCTATGATTAATACTGAGTAAAAACTGTGAGATTTAAATATGATTAAAATCGGCACTAAATCAGGAGGAAGTGGATGAGTCATCCAATTAAGACGAATCTAGAAATCACCTGGTTATGTGTTCAGATTACGGCCGTTATTGCTGTGGCTATCTGGGCAATATTTGTATGGGATAGCGTAGAGGAAGAGCAGGTAAAGCCAAAGTTTTTAGTGAGTATGCCAGAACGCTCAGTCAGTGACTGGTTTGACCAAAGTTCACGTAGTAGCTGTAAGATTCAAACACGCTGGGAACTCTCCAATACTGGCAATACGCCCATTGAAATTAAAGATATTGGTTATTCGCTATACGCGATCGCTGACAATGAGATTGCTCCTCAACGAGCAGAAGCTAAAGATCTGAGTGCTGGAAGGCTGATTAAAAAAGGCCAGCTCATTGCCAGAAAAGATCTGCTGCCTTCTGAAGATTTCGCGACCAGTGGGGGAAAGATAAGTCGAGACATTACGGTGCTCTTTCAGCCTGACTCAGACAATCCTGAACAGTGGTTTAACACTCATAAAGTGGCCTTTGTGATCACCTCAGTAGTGGGTAAGTATGGAAAACTGTGGTGTCCGTTTTGCGATGATACTGAGTTTAAAACAAGTGATACGCAGCGTTTACAATACGTCTGTTCTGATAAAGGCGCGAAGCCTTCTACAACAAAATAATAAGGAGATAATGCTATGGCATGGTATAGCAAATTATTCAGTATGGTTGGGGTAGATCTGGCCAAGACGGTCGGTAATGTCATCGATGAGCTGGTGACTACCGACGAAGAGATGGCGTTAACCAAGAACCAGAAGCTCAAGATAGAGACCGCTTATAATCTCAAAATGCAAGAGTTGCTGAATGATCTGGACAGGCGACAACAGGAGCATGAGCAGAATCTTGAAAACGAGTTGACAGCGCGCTTAAAAATCGACATGAAAAGCGACTCTACTTTATCAAAAAATATTCGGCCGATAGCACTGATATTTATGACCTTAACTGTTGCAATCCTGGCGCTGGTCACTACCTTTAATGAAGACTTAAAGCCCGCTCAACTCGAAGCGCTTGAAATATGGACGCCTTTCTTCACCACTATTATGGTCACTATTTACGCCTTTTATTTTGGCTCAAGAGGGCTGGAGAAGATGCAGAAGATGAGAAGCGCAGGCGCTGTAGATGAAGAGAAGGCTAAGCGTCAGTTAATAAATATTGGTCAGGAACCCAAGGGCTAAGGGTTAAAGTCATGACTAAAGGACGAGTGAAATCCACTACGGGTTTGAATCTTCGTTTGAAGCCTAATGGTGATAAGATTGGCGTATTAAGCCATAACGCAGAATTTGATATCATCGATGAAGTGACTTTTTATCGAGTCCGAACGGCTACAGGCGTGGTCGGTTATGTGCACTCAGATTACGTTGAAAAGACGCCTTCAAGCGCTCAGTTACCCGAGACGTTAGTGATTGATGAAGATGCCTTTAATCCTGAGTTTACGTTGGTAAACTACACTCACGAGCGTTTTATGGGGGAAGCCGTTAAAGTAGATCACGGCTTTGTGCCGAGCCTCGAACGCGTCGCGCAGTATGCAGCGCAATGTAATCTTAAAATATGGGTGACTTCATCAATCAGACAGCTGGATAATCAAATTCAGGGGGCAATCGTCAAGCCTGCCGGTCATAGCTGTCACCATGTCGGCCATGCGATTGATATGAATATTTTCTACAACGAAACACTCTATAATTCAAAAAAGCTTCGTAGACATAATCATCAGCACTTGCCAGCTAACATTGTCGCTTTTTTTGATCTGATCCGTGCTGACCGTGTGCTGCGGTGGGGCGGCGACTTTACGACAGAGGATCCAGTACATATCGATGATAATTTCTATAACAAGCAGAAATTAATGTATCTGGCAAAACTGGATAGTCGGATTAAGCAGCTAAACGCCTGAGTCATGAATATGCAGAAGTTACATGGGCTACGAATATTGTGGCGCTGTTTTGTTTGCGCCTAAGAAGCACTTCTGTTTAAGGAACTTCTGATTTCGGCTGAGCGGCTAAACTGATCCCTTTGGTGCTGATGGCCGCTTTGTCGCGGTAGCGGTCATTTCATTATACATTAATAGGTGAAATTTCAGAGATAGCCTAATTGTTCCCAATGGCACATGAATATACTGCAAATTCTTCGATCCCATCTATATCCAGAAAATTTTCAGCAATTTCGGAGTTTATGGCTGCGGTTACAAATGACTGGAGGCCAACTTCAGTACTAAGCAATTGAAAAGTTTGACCTAGATGTCCTGCATCTAAATATATGACTTTATATGCATGAGGGTGGCTGTACTTCCAGCTAGACCTATCGATCACGGCTGTCATGAGAAAAACTGCTGCCGTATTCTTTAACCATTCATGTCCGCCGCATATCTGTACAATGGATTCGTTAAACTGCCCAGATTTAAGCATAGATATTGAGTGTTTTTCTACTGAATAATGATATAAACCTGATTTTAGGTTATCAATATTTAGAACTACTGGATATACCTCTATAGGATGTCTAGCTCCTCCAGATGGACTTGTTTTTAATAATGTTAAATCATTTGGATTGCTATCATTAATTTCGGTTTTACCCCAAGTCCAAAGTAATAAATTTGAAAATTGATCGAACGATATTGGCTGGTCTTTAAATGATCTGCATGTACGGCGTGAGATTAGTGCGTTTTTCACTCCATCATAATCTCTACGGAATTCCCCTGTAAGAGATAAATAGTCGTTACTGTAATTCTTGAATGGGCTAGGTGCAGGGTTTAGTGATGAGTATTTTTCAACTTCACATCGTTGCTCTTCTAAATCTGCGTTAAATATTGCATCTTTGCATCCAAAATGAAAATACTGCGCACGAATATCCCAGCGCCACGTACATGAGACTGCTCTATCAAGGACATCTAGCTTTGAACCTTGAACAACGAGAATATCTTGCGAAATAAGTTTTTCAAAAAGGCCAAGTGACTGAAGACCTAATCCAACCTTTTTGAGTGCAACATCAATATCACACCAATCTTCTAGGAAGTTCAATGCATTCAATATAAATGGATTTATCTCACTCTTAGTTCTAGTGAGATAATTTTCAACGGTAAATCCGCTAGAGTCCCAATAACAAACTAAACTACTTGCTCTACGTATATTTTTTGCGGACATTGGTCAATTAAAGAAACAAAATACCTTTTTTAATTCTTCAATAGGTTTACCTTTGACCGTTAATTCAAGCTCTAGTAATTCTCCCGTTTGATTGTTGTACAATCTATCTTTCAGCGATTCAAGTTGTTCACTAGTAAGTTCAACTTTAACTTTATTCTGTCCGTGAGAGGTAAGCCCACGAGATAAAGTACTTGCCAGATCCATTGAGCTACTAAATGTTTTTTCCTTTTGCATATTACCCACCTTAATAATTTAATTTTTGTAATACATGTATTACTTGAACAATTAGTATGACTGGTTCACACTAAAAATTGCAATACAGTATTCATTATAGATGTTATTTCATCGCTACCAAGGAATGATTTATTATATATTCATAATTCATGATGCATAATCGGCATATAGTTATACGATTAGTAGAGTTGGCCTAATTTTATTTGCTTAGTTGAGTATTTAATTGGAAGTTATTTCGCCTAACGAGGCTGTAGGAAAAACCCAAAACAGCCGTTTATCCTACGGGAATCACGTCAAGATATATCCATTTTTCAACATCCGGCTTATTTTTAAATCTTTTTAGAGAAATCAGGTACTCAATAAGACGCTGTGTTTGCCCAGCCAACCCTTCCTTGTCAGCCATTATCCTTCTTTGATCATGTGCCCTATACCACGTAATATTGGCTAGGTTCTTAGCGATCGAATGCCGATCCTGCTGAATATATTTACGATGAATAATATCGGCTGCCTCATTCGGATGACCCGCAAGCCAGCCAAGCGCCTCAAAGTAAGCCTGCATAAATCGCTGTGCACGCACCATATCAGCATCTGCCCAGGCCTTGCTCATGATCATTACATCTGGTCCGGTCATGGTTCCGAAGTCTTTAGACATTTGGGTATCGGTATCCATCGCCAACACCGTTGCCCCCTTTACGGCTCTTAGTTGGGAAAAACCCGGCTCCCATATCAAGGCCGCATCCACTTTCCCAGCGCGAAATACCGCGGGCACATCCGAAACACTTAGGTTCACCAATTTTACATGGTCATCATTTGGGTCAATCCTGGAATCTTTCAATAACACTGCTTCGAGTTTGTTATCCCTCAATAGCAATCGGCAGGTTATCTCTACCGAGCTACCAAATGGCAATCCAATCGTCTTGCCACGTAAGTCATCGAAGCTTTTAATTCCTGGTTGTACCACTAGTCCTTCAAAGCCAGGGGCATTATCCTGATTCCCCACCCAATAAAAGCTCCGATTGTCTTGCGGCATAACCATAGCCTCAAGCATGGCCACCATGCCTATGCTGGAAAACTGAGCCTCGTTGGATGATATGACTTTGATCCTGTCAGCGCTACTGTTGATGAAACGCCAATCCACCTGGAAACCATGCCGCTTGAAAATCCCACGCTCTAGACCGATCCATATAGGAGCATGGCCATACCATTGCGAGCCCGCAACCACTACTTGTTGCTGTTCATATTGCTTTTGAACATCCTGAGTTTGTTCGCAACCACCTAACAAGAAGAAAGAAAGGAAATAAAGTATGAAAAGCCATCTTTCTAAAAAGCGCATAACGTTAATTAAAGGAATTTTAGTAAGGCTTGTGAAAAAAATTATCATCAACTTATCCTAGTAGCATAGATATTAATTTTTCATGTTCATTGGGGCGAGTTTCTATCCTCGTTCTCTAGCAGGAATTTAGCCATTTTATATTCATGATAACGACGGCAATCGGTCTTGATAACGTCCTTTAGACGAGAACGCATGCGCAACCGCCCATTTAGGTCACCTAGTGCCATGGCTAGCATAGCGTCATAGAAATAGGCCTCGCATAGCAGACTCCGCCGAGGTAATGGCAAGTGCCTGAAATCCGACTGAGCAAATGCAACCTCGTCCTCAAGCAGCGGAAAAATGTCTTTGTCTTTAACGACACCCTTATAGTAACCAATTAACTTCTCGCGCCAGGCTGTTATGTCGCCGCCACTTAGGCGTTGGCCCCAGCTCTCTTGGTTTGGGGCTATTTCAGCCCAGCGCTCATCCAATAATTGCCTTGCCGCCTCCTTTGCATCGCCCGCCATATTTGCATAGAGCATCATGGCGACATAAGGCACATACTCATGATCAGTTGCCAGAAATTCGCGGCTTCTATGTTCCCATTGCCCGATCCCGGTCAGGATTTGACCGAGGGCTGAAACAAGCAATGCCTCGGAGGTTTTGCCTGCCTGTCTCAAGACATCATTTGTAGTATCGGTGGCTTTTTCAATATCACCTCTAAAAAGTTGAATAAAAATCTTATGCAAATGAAAGTTTGCGTTACTAGGCCACTTTTCTAGTGATTTTTTTACTATCTCCTCACTTTCATCCAGGCGGCCTTGGTCGAGTAACAAACCCGCCAATCCCTGATGGGCAAGTTCACCGACCGACGGTGAGCCCAATAAACTCTTGTAGATGGCTTCTGCTTCAGCAAGATGATGCTCATCACCTAAAGCGGCTAGACTATCTAATGTCTGTGCCCGTGTAAGCTGCACATACTCCAGTTGTACATCACGATTTCTTGGCTCTAATTTAGAGGCATGAATATTATTTTCAGCTTTCTCAGCCCATTTCAGGGCCTTATCAAGGTCCTCACGGCGCTCACTTCCGCTGAGCGTCCAGGCAAGTAGAAATGGGATTTCAGTTTCTGGCCGCAACTCCACAAGTTCGTTGAGCAGGCTCCAGCACCAGTTGTTCGGCCCTGGCTTGTAGCATAGCTGTACTACCTTCCAAAATGCGTCACTGCTGTCTTTATCACTAAGTCGAGAAATGGCACTCTTGATGAATGTCTCACCACTTTCATGCATCGTGGGGCCATCCAAGAGAGGGGAAAACTCATTGAATATTTGCTGGGCAAGCCATGCTGCCTGTTTTGGTGGCCACTGTTTTGGATCGCTGTAGTCTGCGGAGAGTTTGGTCATCAACTCTCGACTCTGTATATGCCAGCGAATAGGGTAACTTGCGAGCAAACACAGTGTCAGGCGTTGCCGCTGTTTTACCTCCTGTCCCCGCTCCGTCTTTTCTAGCAGCTCCTTCAGGTTGATGCGTTCATTTCGACTCAAGTCTGCCAGGGTTGGTTGTTCACATGCCTTATCGAGATTATTAGTCAGTAGTTGATTCAGCTCTTGGGGATAAAACGCGAGAAAACTATTAATTGCCTGCTCTTGACTGACCTCTATCGCCCGCGAGAATTCAGCTTCTGCTTCCTGGACATCTCCAGCTATCAGCTTTTTAATCCCCCCACCAACAATATCATTCACTGCTCGATTTGTGGTTGTCGCGGTCCTTGGCTCCAGACGTGCACGCTGTGTCTCCCGAAGTCGCATGGTCACGGCACCAGTGTCCAGATGTTCATCTATCTGCGCCCAGAACACCAATGACCCCAGCAGCCAGTCCAGGTGGCGGAGCGTATGTTCCTGTGGAATTTCTGCTGAATAATCCAGCTCATCAATGGTGGGCTCAATGACAGCACGCTGTAGCAGTTTCAAATCTGTTAACGAATAATGTCGAAACAGCCAGTCGCGCAAACCGGACTCCATTGTCTCGATTGCCCGATGGACATGCTCGGCGCTCAACCAATAAGTCCGAAAATCTTCAGCACGGAATGTAATTTCATCGATAAGCCTGTCTAAAGTCGTTTCAGGTTCGGTAAGAATTGGTTCAGCATCGGAATTCGACCTATTCTGATTGAGCACTTCTATACGGAACGCCATTTCCGGCAATGCTTGATCAAATTCCTGCGGTCTGAATCTGACTCCAGGTAGCTCGATACCAAAACGCTGAAAGATCTCATCCCTCGTCGCTTCGATCCGTTCGCTAAAGTGAGATATAAGCGATCCTTGCTTTGTCGTCCATGCTGACTCGATACCCTGTCCCAGATATACCCGGATGGGAGGTTCTACGGGTGGCAGCCAGGCCTCCACCTCGCGGTAAGCTTTATCAATTTTGGGAGGTGATATCATCCCCCCTGTACCCGCTTCACTCACACCTACCTCTGCCGCTTTACTAATCCGCGTGTCCATCTTCTTGACATCAGTAGTTTCCCATGGGCCATGGAACTTCTCAGGGATACTTCCCGCTGAACTCGTTAGATCTTCTGCTACCATTTTTGCAACTAACTCGGATTCTTCATCCGGATAGTGCGTCAGCGCATCCAGGAGTTCGCGCAGGCCATCCAGTTCATAACCTTGTCTGAGCCTCGCAATAAGATCCTGGCGCAGACGGTCACCGCGCGCGGCGCGCGCCTCCGCCACCGTTTGCGGATACGTCGCTGCAACCCGTTCCAGAAGCAGATCGACCGCTCCCTGAGGTAGCAGTAACCTCGGATTCTTCTGTAGCTCCAACGCCAGCAGGAAAGCCGGCAGTCCGCTGCCGTCGGTGGCCGTCTGTCCGGATATCTTCCACACGGGCAGCGACCACCGCGGCACTACCCACCAAGGGCCATTAGTTGCGTCGCTATCAATAAGTATCCATTCTTCATGTCTAAAATAGTCAAAAAACTCCTTGGTTGGTCCACTGAGGTCCTTTTCGGTAATGAAGGCATGGTTCTCATGGAGCGGTACTTCTAGTAGAAGGGAATTAATCTCTGGACCCTCCAAATTCAGCATTGCTGCAAGGGAATTAATCTCTGGACCCTCCAATTTCAGCATTGCTGCTGGAAAGGTCGGATCTGGAATCAATCGAACGCGTTTAGGAACGGGAATGCCCCAAACCTCCACGAGGGACTTGGCCATTTCTTGCCAGGTCAGATTGAAATACCACCCGTCAAGCTGACGTTGGGATGAATACCTCACTGTGAGAGGCCAGTCGTCATTAGGGAATTGTATATGCTCTATTCCTGATTGTTCGATGCCATACCAAACTGGCAATTGTTCTTTGTGTCGAATTAGTAGGTCCCTAAGCTGATCAAATCGCGCCTCCCCACCTTGCTCAAGCAACATGTAGCTTGCAGCACTGTCAAATCGTGACTTAACAAGCTCCTTTGTTTTTTTTGTTGGGTCCATGTTCTGAAGTTCAACTAAACCGCTCTCGGTGCGGCGTTCAAACTCCTTTATTTCGATATAATTTTTTATGTTTACCACCAGTAAGATACTGATAGCGAAACTACTGGCGATCCAGGCCAAATTTCGCCACCTTCTAAACCTTGCCAGCACCTGATCACGCCAGGGCGCAATGATCTTGATAAAGGCATCGTGTCGCAGTGAAAAGCGTTCTTCACCACGAAATTGACGACTGCGGAGGATGTCTGCCTTGGCCAGGCGCTTCAATTCAGCCTGGACACGCTCTTTATTGAGCGTTTTAAATGCCCCTCTATCGAGTTCCGCAACAACGGCCAAATCATCCACCGAGTACGATATTTTGAGCCCGCTAGGTGGAGCGAGATAGCGCATCAATCGAGCTGTAAACTTTTTAGCCCAAGGCTTCTTCGGCATCACCCCACGGACGTAGCGCTCAAGAATCTTGAGTGCACCGCCAAGCTTCTTGTAATGTCCAAGGGAGAGCGTAGATTCATCGCCTCTCGCATCCCACAGCTGATCACAGACCAGTTGCAGCATGGGGAGGTCAATCTGCCCAATCGTGCGCAGCTTAATGGCCTTATGCTTAGTGCGCTGGAATCGCCTCGTATACCCCTTCTCGGCTAACACTAAATCCAGTTCATGAAGATCTCGTATCAGAGTTTTGACCAATTCCGGCTGATATGAAACACCAAAGAGTAGAGCCGGTTCGACGATTGCCTCCTGGACACCCTCTTCGTCAAGCGCTTGTAGGTGATAGGTTGACTCGAACAGGTTCATGATCTGGCTACGGAAGGGTTCAAGAGCAGCGAGAAATTCCTGGCGCAGAGATATAAGTATACAGACGTCCAGGCCAGTGGCATGCACTAGCTCTGCTATTTCCATCCTCACAGGATCGAGATCTTGACCATGTGTAAATAGAAACTCGTCGAACTGATCTAATACTAAAACCAGCGTGTAATCATCCTGACTGGAAATAAGCCGAACCAGTTCCGTTATTGTGGGTGCGCCGGCAGCAGCATCTGATATACCTAGTTCCTCAGCCATATGGAGGAGCTGGACCTTGAGCACTGTCAATGGCTCTTCACCGGCCCAGTCATCAAAGAAAACAGTCCGTGCTTGCTCATCTTCCAGCTTCGGAATGACCAACGAGTGCAAGAGAGAGGATTTGCCGAAGCCCGACTGTGAATACAGTAACGTCAGCCTTGCAGAGAAGATCTTGTCTGTCAGTAACCTGGCATCACGATCGCGGCCATGAAAGATTGCCTTTTCATCACTTCTATATGGCCGTAGACCGACATATGGACGCTCGGGATATGTAGGGGCAGCTGTAGTGATGGTTTCGCTACTGCACATGTTGACTCCCTTACTTCTCCTTACCTAGATCAGAGAATACTCGAGCCGCAAATTCATTTGGGCTCATATGAATCAGGTCTGCCCCGAGTCGTTTCCATGTCAGCTTTTCCATTTCTGATAGCCCTGCCTCGGGATTTATTACTGCCATAATAGGGACACTTCGCCCTCGAGCACCCACCGATTGAAATACCTGCATAACCAGACGGTAATGCCAGACACCCAAGGTGTAACCGATGAAAAGCAGTGAATTGCGTTGGAACAATCGGCTAAAGGCGGTAGGTATTTTCGTATGCTGATTCTCCAACCGCCCAAGAAAGGTGAGATGATCTGTTTCCGTGATTACGACAGTATCGATCTCAAGATCAGGGTTAAGTTTGTTGAGTTGATCGTTTAGCAGTGGCGAACCCAGAGGTTTGTATATCACAAGGTCAGTGTTTCTCCTATCAAACTGGTCGGCCAGGCAGATTTCAGGTTCTTCACCTCGTCGAAAAATCAGAATTTTTCCATCGTTTTCGCCTTCAAAAGAGTGAATTATATGAGTCACAATGGCTATGGACTTTCCCTCTTGAGACAGCACTTCTTCCAGTCTATTTTCTAATACCAGGTCATAATTTGCGCAAACAATAATTGGTGGAGTTTTGACCTGACATAGTAATTCGTATATTTCTGGAACATCAACTTGACAAGACTGTTCTTTGATAGTTTGTTGCAAGCGCTGTAAAAGCCGCATTCGTTGCCCGAGGTACCGCTCTTGATACTCCGCCGCTGTAGCAAGGCATAGCGGTTCTTCTTTGTCTTCTTTTCTCAAGGACAGAATTAACGCCTTCATGCCAAGTGGGCCATCACCGAACACACCAGCCCCGACAAACGGGATGCTGTTACCCCCAATAACACTGTCCCGTGCACTAGTAAAATAGTCAATCTCGTCTTCCGCCACCTCCCTCTGCTCTGTTAAAAGCTGTTTCTGGTAATCTACCAGGATAGAACTCACCTTGGCGCGAAATTTTGGAAATCGCTCCGCATCCCGAACAGACGGTTGCTCATAATCGAAAAAAACCGCGGGTAAGTTTAGTTCTTCGCGGAACTTCTTAACCCAAACGCGAGCGTCAGATTCGTTTTCCCAAAGGTTTCCGGGCCAGGTTTCATTTGCAAGTAGAGCGAGTACAGGAATGTTATGTTTGCGCGCATATGCCAGCTCCAGTGCTGTAATGGAATCGCTTCCGTTGCCGTCTTGCTCCTTGATTGGCACCCATCCCCTCCGGAAGGCCACAATGAGCACCATCAGATCACAACTTTTTAGTTTCTCATGGCAAGCTTCTAAGGTCGGTTTTGGGCTGGCACCGAAATATTCCATCATCTCAGGATGCCAGTCCATATTTAGAATTTCATTTCGTGCAACAGCACGATAATCACGAAGATCTTCTGACGTCGATGAAACAAAAACACGGAATCCACGCGAAGGTGTTTTCATGGATGCCGATCCACGTTAACTAGAATCTGAATTCTACGGCAATCCTTTTTCGAAAAGAATACGCTTCTTCTTTGCAAAGAATCTTCGCAGTTATGAGATAGCGCTAGTGCAGCTTCCATTGATGACACCCCGAACTCCATTACACCAATAGCATGAAAAATAACTCCTGGTGTTTATTAGCACACGCCGTGACAACTACTCCTATAGCCTAACAATAACTCTAGCATCAAAGTAAGCGCAAAACAAACCGCACCCTATCAAGCTGACAATCTCTAGTGCACGCTCTGCTTTTTTAATACAGCAGAGAGCCGTATGGATCATTCACCAGAAATTCCACTCACAAAACGACAACTATCCTGACACAGGGGGGGGAGTTTCCATTTAATGAATATGGGTTAATGGCTGCTTCGTATATTGAAGAGCCATTGAGTGTTGTGCCATGAATAGGCCGCTTCGGCCGAAAGCCGTCTTAAACATTAGCATGTAGCAAGTCTCCCGGGTGGAGTGCAAACATAATCTGGGAGTTCGTGCCACAACCTCCCCTGATTCCACTTCGTTTCACCCAGGCTACAAAAAAATGAATGCCTGATGATGGCCGAAAAAGCGCTACCATTTTATCGCACGTTAACGCGCCTCGGTCGCCATCGATAACCGCTTAATCCCCGCCTGTTTGGCAATCGCCAGTAGTTGTGCCACCTGTTCATAGGGCACGGTGGCATCGGACTCGAATCTCAACACCAGTTCTGGCTCGGTGACCAGTCTATCGCTGAGTGCGGCTGCGAGTGAGGTGGCATCAACGTTATTCTGATCAAGCTCATAATGGCCATCGGCAAACAGTGTCAGATAGGCTGCCGCAGGTTCTGCGGTGGGGGCCTTAACCGTCTGTGGTAGATTGACCTTGATCGCCTGCGCCAGCAGTGGTGCGGTGAGGATAAAGATCACCAGCAGCACCAGCATCACATCGACCAGTGGGGTGACGTTGATCTCCGATATCGGTTCGCTATGGCCCTGTTCACTAGAGAGTTTACCCAGCATCGTTAAAC
>CALZIG010000224.1 GCA_945787585.1 uncultured Gammaproteobacteria bacterium
CCGTTGACATAGAAATATTGCATGTCGGCCTGACTGCGTGAAAATGCCGGCAGCGCAATCCATCCCCACAGTCGCAGGCCTGCCGCTTCATATTCTATCGCCAGCGCATTCTGCCTGAACGGCTGGCCACAAATCGCCTCGACTCGCTCAATGTACTGCTCGCTGTTAGTGACAGGGCGCAGCGACATCACCACTCGCTGGTTATGCTTGAGCTGAAACCCCACATCAAAACGACTCAAGGCAATCCGCTTAATCACCTCTTCGAGATGATTAAACTCCGTCTTCTCTTTACGCAGAAATTTACGCCGCGCCGGGGTGTTAAAAAAGAGATCGCGAATCTCAACCGTGGTGCCCAGCGGATGGGCGCACGGTGCGGCGGCCGCTTCCGGCGCATAGCCTTCACTGCTGACACTCCAACCACTCTCGTCCCCCTGCTGACGCGAGACCAGACTCATGCGCGAGATCGATGCGATACTGGGCAGCGCCTCACCACGAAAACCCAGCGTGATAATTCCATCCAGATCATCCGCATCGGTGATTTTGCTGGTGGCGTGCCGGTTCAGCGCCAGTAGCAGATCATCCCGATGTATCCCGATGCCGTTATCTCTGACCCGAATGAGACGTGCACCGCCCTGTTCGACTTCAATCTCTATCTGTGTCGCGCCAGCATCCAGGCTATTTTCCAACAACTCTTTCACTACCGAAGCGGGACGCTCAACGACCTCCCCTGCGGCGATCTGATTCGCCAACTGGGAAGATAGATGATGAATGCGCTTTACCGGCGCATCAGAGGATTCAATAGTAGGGTTAATATTAGACATCAGCAGTTACACCACAATAATTGATCTTAATTGAACATGATTGAATGTGATTGATTTGGTGCCATTATAAACAATCCACTCGTATAATCTGCTTATCTCACTACTTTTATCCCAATTTTGGATAACATGCCTGCCCCATCAACATGTTAGCAATCCTCCGTGGTGCATAAGAAGCGGCACTCTTATATCTCACCGGTTTTGGACGATAACTACGTAATATCGAGGGTAATAGCCCACCTAAAAAACACTACTAATGAGCAAACGCATACAACCAAAATTGCCGCAGTAGCTGTGTAAATGAAAAACTGAACAGTGAGTAATCACAATGAACCGGACCCATCACATTATACTGGTCGATGATGACCGCACATGCCTGCGTATGCTAAAAAAAATGTTAGGCTCAATACCTAACTGCGAAATCGATGCGTTTACCTCTGCTTCTAGCGCACTCGAAAAATCACTTCAGGTCGACTACGACATTGTCATCTCTGACTACATGATGCCCGAAATGGATGGCATCACCTTCCTGAAAAAGTTCATAAAATCACAACCGCGCACATCACGCATTATGCTCAGCAGCTACTGTACCAAAGAGTCGCTTTATGGTGCCGTCAACGAAGCACAGATATTGCGTTACATAGAAAAGCCCTGTAATGAACACGCGCTACGCGCCATCATTAGCCAGGTACTGAAAGAACGAAATCATAATCAACCTGCATCGCGTACTAGCGAGATGCTTGGCATCATCCAGAACCAGGAACATATGATTGAAAATCAGGCGAAAGAGATAGAACGACTCAAACGAGCGGTTGCCTAGTAAAAATAACGAACTTTAGCTATCCTCAAACGCAGGGATTTTTAATACCTGCCCAATCTTGACACTATCCCCCGACAACCTGTTTTCAGAACGAATACTGGCCATACTCACATGGTAACGCTGCGCGATCTCAGAGAGCGTATCACCACTGGCGATCACGTGCTGCCGCGCCTTCATCGCATATAACGTACCGGGAGGGGCATTTTTGGTGAAGTAATCGCGCACCCCATTCAGTAACGCCTTCGCCAGCATATGCTGATGCTTGCTACTGCGTAATTTTCGCTCTTCACTGGGGTTCGAGATAAACGCCGTCTCAACCAGTACCGATGGAATATCTGGGGACTTCAGAACGGCAAAGGCCGCCTGCTGCACCTCTTTCTTATGTAGTTTCCCAAGCGGGCGCAGTTCCTGTAACAGCTCTCGACCCGCTTCATAGCTCGCCTGCTTGGTGGCCGTCTGCGAAAGATCAAGCAGTACACGCGCGAGCATATTGTCTTTATCATCAAGACTTACGCCGCCAATCAGATCCGATGCGTTCTCTTTTTCGGCCAACCAGCGTGCGGCTTCACTGGTCGCGCCATTTTCCGACAGAATATAGACCGAAGTGCCGTAAACCCGCTTATCCCGGAAGGCATCTGCGTGAATTGAGATAAACATATCAGCGCGATTATCACGCGCCTTTTGAGTGCGTTGACGCAGGCTTAAATAGTAATCGCCATCACGAATCAATAAAGGGCGCATCCCCTTCTCTTTATCAATCAGCGCGGCAAGCTTCTTCGCGATCGCGAACACCACATCCTTCTCATTGGTACCTCGTGGGCCATGGGCACCAGGGTCTTCGCCACCGTGCCCTGCATCAATCGCAATCACGAGATCACGTAGTTTGGGTGCCGGTGACTGCTTACGTACTTTTTCAATCTTCTTTGTCTCTGTCGGTTTGCGTGACGCCATCACAGGGCTTTTTGAGCGTTTCACTCCATGCAACAGATCCACCACCAGGCGGTGGCCGTACTGTTTATATGGCTTCAACAGGAAGCTC
>CALZIG010000225.1 GCA_945787585.1 uncultured Gammaproteobacteria bacterium
GCGGATCTGTGTAGTGAAACTCATTCATAGCGCATCATAGCCTCGCGAATCCAGTGGGGTAAAGGTTGCGTCGTTAGTTAACCGTATCATCATGGCGTCCCATTTCACAGAGTCTGCTGGCAGTTCGTTTGAAACTATTGGTGTGGTGTACGCCACAGTAGAGATCCTGCGGAGGCGCGGCCGCCGTGGTGATCAATTCTACTCTGCGATCATAAAGGGCGTCGATCAAATGGATAAAGCGTATCGCGGCGTTGTCCAGGGCCTCATTCAGGCATGGAATGTGAGTGAGCATGACCCGCTGGTAGCGTGTGGCGATCTCAAGATAGTCACCTGCGGCACGCGGTGTCTCACAGAGCGCGTCAAAATCAAACCACACAAGATCCTGATCTTCAGCCACCAGTGTAATGCTGCGCCCTTTGATGAGCAGTGTGCTCGCTTTTTTATCAAAGGGTTTCCCAGTTAGCTGCTGAAACTGCTGGGCCATCAGCGCAGGGGCCTCATCTGCCGTACAGCGTTGGTAGTGTCGGAGTGAAGGTTTCCCGCTAGATTGCAGTCGAAAATCTTCGCCCCGGTGCATTTTGACCAGTCGCGTCTGTGCCTTGATTAATGCAATCGCAGGCAGAAAACGCTCGCGCTGGAGTCCGTTACGGTAGAGATCATCGGGGAGACTATTGGAGGTTGTGACCAGTATGACATGGTGGGCAAAGAGCGCTTCAAGTAATCCCGCCAGCAGCATTGCATCGCCAATGTCGGCAACATAAAATTCATCCAGACAGAGCACCCGTGTCTTCGCTGCGATGCGCTGCGCAATCACTGCCAGCGGTTCGTTTTGATGGGTGATTTGTGTGAGTTCAGCATGAATGTGCTGCATGAAGTGGTGGAAATGGAGGCGCTGTTTCTGTTTGATAGGCAGGTGATGATAGAAGAGATCCATTAAGAAGGTTTTACCGCGCCCGGGGCCGCCGCAGAGATAGAGTCCGAGCGGTGGCGCGGTGGGCCGTTTCAGGAGCCTGCTGAACAGGGCGGGCGCAGCCGAGGGGATCAGTAGTTCGTCGTAGAGGCGTTGAAAATGGTCGATCGCCTCAGCCTGCTCAGGGTCGTGGTGATAGCCCTGTGCTGAAATAGTCGTGTGATAGTGCTGTTTGATACTCACAATGTAACGTAGCAGCTATACGTAGTAGTCGCGTAGGGCTACCGGTCCGCCTTTTGTTTTGATTTTCGCTTGATCATAAAATAAAGCACAAATATGCCCGCGACACTGAGTGCCGCGGCCACTCCAATGATCGACAAGATGGTCAGCATGTTTTCTCTTAGCCAGTCGTTGCCCATTTTTCTCTCTCTATTTCAGTTTGTTGATTATAGGTTTGTCGGTCTGTGTGCCGGGAGTGTGGCTGCGCGTAGTTTTATAACTTCAGTCCAAGGGTAATGCCACCCGAGATATACCACTGACCATCGACGCGTCGTAGGTTGATGGTCTCGCGCAATTTGGTCGATCTGCCGGACGGGCTAAGTTGATATTCAATCATATGAGTAACCCGTGCACTGTTCATTGCAATCGTCGGCGGTGCCTTTTGATAGATGAACGTGATCTGTTCATCGCTGGAAAAAAGCCGCTCAATATCGTCAACAAGATTTTCATACGGCACGCCACTGCTGGAATAGTCGGGTAGCAGAATGGTTTTATAAAGCGCGATGTCTTTAGTATCGATCGCCTGTTTGCGTATCACGAGGATTTTATCGACGCCAGCGATCGATTCCTCAACCGGTACCTCAACATCGCAGCCGCTTAACAACGCGAGCATCATGAGCGCGCAGAAAAAACGGGTGAAGCGATTGTGTACTGTTCTGTTTAAGTTGTAACTGCGCTGCATGCTGACGGTTCCTGTGCTCTTCATGGGTTGAGTATAACTTGGTTGATACGCTGTTGTTTGCTGTTGTTTGCTGTTATTTATCGGGCTCAAGAAACAGCGCCGGGTCGACCCGCGCATCGTTGAGGCTCACGCCCCAGTGGAGATGTGGGCCGGTGACGCGGCCGGTTTCGCCCACCGTGCCAATGACATCACCGCGCGTTAATTGATCGCCCACTTTGACGCTAATGCTATCGAGGTGGATGTACATCGTGACTAACCCCTGTCCGTGATCAATGAAGACCGAGTTGCCATTAAAGAAATAATTACCGGTGTTGGTGACCACGCCGTCGGCGGGGGTGATGATGGGCGTGCCGGTTGCCGCCGCGATATCCATGCCGCTGTGGGGGCGGCGTGGCTGGCCATTAAAGATGCGGCGCAATCCAAAAGAGCTGCTGCGCGGGCCTTCAACGGGGACGATAAAGGTGAGGTGACTGACGGGCCTATCCGCCCAGTGGTCGAGCGCAGCGGTGATCAGTTTTTTCTCTTTGATAATGCGGTCCATATCTTCCGCATTGGGGTTGACCTTGCGTTTGTTGGTGATCGTCAGGTGTTGTGTTTTATAGGCCTTATCGGTCACCGTAAAGTCATGCGCGATGGTCTGGCCGGAGGCGCTCTGCTGCTCAATCTTTTGTGTCCCAATTTTAGCGGTGAGGGGGATGCCGACCACGGCGAGCCAGCGTTGATCTTGCCTGATCACCAGCACAGGTTTGTTGTTGTAGCGAACGCGAGGCGTCTCGCCGCTACTCTCTGGCGCAAGTTCAATGATGACTACGCCGCCGGGTACGGCAGACTGTTGCGGCAAGGTTAGCGCATGCGCGACACCTTGCGCGGACAGGAACAGCAATGCCACCAGCGCGGTGAAAGATCGCAGGCGTTGTGTTGTAGTACGGGCTTTAAAATAAGGGTTATTTCGCTGTTTTTTGATCACTGATGGTTTCCCTGACATCGCACACGAGTCTCCCCTGTGCGAGTTGTGTTTCGATGGTGTCGCCAATATTGATACCCTTTATATCGCGCAACAGACGTCCATCTTGATGGTCGCGTGTGATCGAAAAACCGCGCCCCAATGTGGCCAGTGGACTCACCGCGTCGAGCGCGCGTCCTATCCCCTGTAACCGTTGCTGGCGCTGTTGCAGTAACTGCTGCATGGCGCGTTGCAGGCGTGCGCTGAACTGTTGTTGTGTCGTCAGTAACTGCTGGATCTGTCGCTGCGGATTGTGTTGCTGAATTTTGGTCGATAGATGATTCAGTTCACTGCGACGCTGTTGTAACTGTTGTCGAATACTGCGCCGCAGGCGCTGATCGAGCTCATCAAGGCGCTGGTTTTGTTGCCGCAACTGTTGTCCGGGATGTTGCTGTTGCAGCCGTTTACTGAGCCAGCCGAGTTGTTGCTGCTGTTGAGCGAGGCGTGACTGCATCACGGTCTGTAGGCGCGCCTGATATTTTGCAAAACGTTGCTGCCATTCAACGCCATCCGGGCTTACCAGTTCGGCGGCACCGGAAGGGGTCGGGGCGCGCAGGTCGGCGACGAAATCGGCAATGGTCACGTCGACCTCATGGCCGACGCCGCAGACGATCGGAATAGGGCACTGATGGATCGCACGCGCCACCTTCTCATCGTTGAAGGCCCACAGGTCTTCGAGTGAGCCACCACCACGAGCGACGA
>CALZIG010000226.1 GCA_945787585.1 uncultured Gammaproteobacteria bacterium
AGCTCTATCAGCGTAGCGCTGATATCTTTCTTGGCGTGCCATTCAACATCGCCTCATATGCCGTGCTCACTATGATGATTGCTCAGGTAACGGGCCTTAAAGTAGGCGAATTTATCCATACACTCGGGGACGCCCATCTCTATTCAAACCACTTTGAGCAAGCGGACTTACAGCTATCTCGCGCACCCTATCCACTACCCACCATGCATGTCAATCCAGCGATAAACGCTATCTTCGATTTTAATTTTGAAGACTTTGAACTAAGGGATTATCAATCACACCCTCATATCAAGGCCCCAGTCGCGGTATGAAACGGTGATGATATCGCTAATCGCCGCGATGGCATCCAATCGTGTTATTGGTATCAACAACACATTACCGTGGCATCTACCTGCTGATTTTAAACACTTCAAATCAGTGACGATGGGTAAGCCAATTCTAATGGGGCGCAAGACCTTTGAGTCAATTGGTCGACCACTACCTGGACGTACCAACATTATTATTACGAACAATAAGTTATATTCTGCGGATGGCTGCTATGTCGCGAATAGTATTGATGAGGCATTAGCCATGACTCGAGATGCAGAAGAAGTAATGGTTATTGGCGGGGCATCTTTTTACCAGCAGACACTGGCGCTAGCGCAGCGTATTTATGTCACTATTATTCATCACGCCTTTGAGGGTGATGCCTACTTTGTAACATTGGATGATACAGACTGGCATGAAGTTGAACGTATTGATTGTGATGCGGACGATAATAATCGTTTCCCTTATAGCTTCATTACGCTGGAAAGAAGGTCATAAAAAAGCGGGCTAAAAGCCCCCTTTTTCTATTTCCGTGATCATCAACAATTTAATCAGTGAATACGGCCTTCGCTCTGTTTCTGATCAACCGCATCAACCAATAGCTCAGCTGGCACTGCATCATCAGGCTTTGCTGTGTCTTCAGTCACAGCTTCTCGCTTCACTGTATCCCCATCAACCTTGATTGATTCTGTAGTAGAGCCTGTTTCGCTTGACGCTACAACTGCTTCCTCGACTTCTTCATCATTGGCAGCGGTATCATTGGAGGCCACTTCTGATGTTGCCTTTGTTGCTGGCTCTGTTACTTCTTCAGCCTTTGCCTCAAGGGCTTCTTTACCATTCATAGACTCTAACTGTAGTGCGCCTGTACATAATGTTTGCGCCCCATCTGCAAGGTGTGTGTGAACATTGCGATAGTTATCAGTCATTGCATTAACAAGTTCAGCCGTCTTAGTAAAATGCTGGGTCACTTCGACTTTATAGGCTTCGTATTCTGACTGTACCTGTTCGAGTGAATCTTTCAGACTTTGTGCTTCCTGATAAGGTGCGTTGGTTGCTCGACCAAAAAGCAGTCCACAAACCACACCTAAAATCAGGCAAAATATCGCTACGAGTGCTGCTGTCATATCCCCCTCCCCCCAAAGTAAATTGACGCAAAAATGAAGCTTAAGGGCAAGCGCGGCAACGGTCAAGCAATGTCACACTAATCGTAAAAATAAGCGTTACATTAACTCTCAAATGATACGTATTCTAAAAACAGAATACTACTTCTTTAGCCTTAAAAAACAAGGTATAAGAACCAGTTACACGTCAAGATTGGCAACTGATAACGCATGTTTTTCAATAAACTCACGACGTGGCTCTACGTGATCCCCCATTAAGGTCGTAAAAATCTCATCCGCTGCAACGACATCTTCAATTTTCACCTGTAACAAACGTCGTGTCGTTGAGTCCATCGTGGTTTCCCACAACTGATCAGGGTTCATCTCACCCAGACCTTTGTAGCGTTGAATCTGCTGCCCACGTTTCGCATCAGCCATTAACCACTGATAAACATCTTTAAAACTATGCACTTCCTGCTGACGCTCACCGCGGCTAATCGTCGCCCCTTCGCCTATCAGGCCAATCAGTTTTTCACCCAGCTCTGCCATCATGCGATATTCAGCGGAATCAAAAAACTCACTATTGAGTGTGCGGATTGTCGCAACGCCATGGGCATATTCACTAATATCAGCCTTCCAGGACAAGTCATCATCATCCTGGCTCAAAGTGATCTCATAACGCTCAGTAGTAGCATCGTTATTGTTAAGTCGTGATGAAAGCTCATCAAACCAACGCTTCACCGCCCCTGTATCTAATAATGTGTCACCTTGTAGCGGTTCCATGTAGAGAATTTTGTCCAGTACACGCGGACTAATCCTTTTTGACATACGGTGAATGGTATTCAGCACAGACATGTAACGCTGTGATAAATCCGCCAGCGCTTCCTCACTGATCGGTGGAACTCCCTCTGCCACAGAAAATTTTGCGCCTTCAAGCGCCATCTGCAACAGATAATTATTTAATTCACTATCATCCTTAACGTAACGCTCCTGTTTTCCCTTTTTTACCTTATAGAGTGGCGGCTGTGCGATGTAGACATGGCCGCGTTCAATCAATTCGATCATCTGGCGATAAAAGAACGTTAATATTAGAGTTCTAATATGTGATCCGTCGACATCCGCATCGGTCATGATAATTACGCGGTGATAACGTAATTTGTCCGGAAAATATTCTTCGCGGCCAATACCACAACCCAGTGCTGTAATCAGTGTACCGATTTCAACAGACGATAACACCTTGTCAAACCTGGCTTTTTCCACATTGAGGATTTTACCTTTGAGCGGCAAGATGGCCTGATTTCTGCGATCACGCCCCTGTTTAGCAGATCCCCCGGCAGAATCACCCTCCACCAGGAATAGTTCGGAAAGTGCCGGGTCTTTCTCCTGACAGTCTGCCAACTTACCGGGAAGGCCTGCAATATCGAGCACGCCTTTACGACGTGTCATCTCGCGAGCTTTTTTTGCGGCTTCACGCGCGCGGGCTGCATCGACTACTTTAGCAGTAATCGCTTTTGCCTCTGCCGGATTTTCTAACAAGAAATCCTGTAACTTGGACGAAACCACCGCCTCGACAATTGGTCTGACTTCAGATGAAACCAGCTTTTCTTTCGTTTGCGAGGAAAACTTTGGATCCGGGACTTTTACCGATAATACCGCTGTTAACCCTTCTCGTGAGTCATCACCCGTGGTTGAGACCTTTGCATTCTTCGCTATCCCACCATTTTCAATGTAATTATTCATGGTGCGAGTCAGTGCTGCGCGAAAACCAGCCAGGTGTGTTCCACCATCATTCTGCGGAATGTTATTGGTAAAACAGAAAACATTTTCCTGATAAGAGTCATTCCACTGCATCGCGACTTCAACCACAACATCGTCTTTTTCGATGCTGAAATAGTTAACGGTCTTATGCAGGGGGGTCTTATTTTTATTCAAATGCTCCACAAAGGCCCGTATACCGCCTTCATACTCAAAAACATCGTGTTTATCCGCGGCTTCATCATTTAATTTGATGCATACACCACTATTTAAAAACGAGAGTTCGCGTAATCGTTTGGACAAAATGTCATAGTGAAAATCGATCGTGCCAAAAATATCAGTGCTCGGCTTAAAACGAACTTCTGTGCCACTCAGCTCCGTTTCACCGACTGGACCTAAGGGAGCAACAGGGTTCCCCATGCGATATTCTTGCTGGTAAATCTCACCGTTACGACGAATCGTCAAACGTAATTCTTCAGAGAGTGCGTTGACTACCGAGACACCAACACCGTGCAGTCCACCGGAAACTTTATAAGTATTATCATCAAACTTACCTCCGGCATGGAGGACCGTCATAATGACTTCTGCGGCGGAGATACCCTCTTCTTCATGAATATCAACTGGGATTCCACGACCATTATCTGAAACTGTGACTGAACCATTACTATGAATGGTGACTTCAATCGCGCTACAGAATCCTGCCAGGGCTTCATCAATCGCATTATCAACGACCTCAAAAACCATATGATGCAAACCGGTGCCATCATCTGTGTCTCCAATATACATTCCCGGACGTTTACGGACCGCATCAAGGCCTTTTAACACCTTAATTCTAGAAGAATCATAACTCTGTTCGTTGCTCATTCTATGGCGTCGTCCAAAAAGAAAACATTATACCACCTCTGTGACTATGCCATGTTCCACGTGAAACATCTTCGTTTCAGGGAACAACTGGCTATCGACTAATAACTTATCCGGCGTGGTGACAAAAATTTGTACCTCTAACCCATTGAGTACTTTCATGAGATTGTCTACATGTAAATTATCTAATTCGGCCGTCACGTCATCAATAACAAACAGTGACGCTTGCCCCGTTAATTTAGAAAACAGCGCTGCCTGTGCAATATAAAGTGAACAGACCAAAAGTTTTTGTTGTCCTCGCGATATAAACTCATGCAACGGCACCCCACACACCTTAAAAGTGATATCTGCTCGATGAGGTCCTTTTTGGGTATAGCCTAAAAGTCGATCACGCCCTATCGAAGCATTAAGGACTGACAGGTAGTCTTCTTTATCACTCCAGCCTCGTTTATATTCAATTGTTATCTCATCATCAATCGACAATAACGCTGCGGCATAATGATTAAACAATGGGATTAACTTGTTTAAGTATTCCTGGCGAAAATCATCAATCAAGAGCGCGCTTTGATGGAGAGCTAAATCCCAGTGATCAAGCGACATCGTACTATTACGCTGTGATAATGCCGCATTACGCTGTTTTAGTGTCCGGGAAAAATATTGCCAGGTTGATAAGAAGTTTTGTTCCACGTGAAACACACCCCAATCGACAAATGCCCGACGATATTTAGGGCTCTGCGTGAAAACACGATGGCTCTCCTGATGAATAACGACAATAGGTAAATAATTGGCAAGCTCAGAGGCCTTCTGTAATCGATTACCTTCCGCCTTGATAAAGTTTTTCCCATTACGATGCTCTAATCCAACAGAGATTATCCGATTCTCTTTGCCAGATATCTTCCCATAGACCCCCATCCAGTCGCACCCTTGCGTGGGTAGATTAGAAAAGCGGTGCGTACGGAAAGACTTGCCACAGGAGAGTAAATAAATAGATTCTAGTAGGCTAGTTTTACCACTGCCATTTAAACCTTCGATAATATTTAATCGTGGAGATGGATGTAATTTAACATCGACCAAATTTCGGAGATTTTTGATATCGAGGCGCTGAAGCCACATAATGAATAAAAAAGCCGTATAGGCCGTTATTACATCTTACTTAGTTAAAGGCGCATTGGCATAACGACATACTTGCAGCCGCTTGTCCCCTCAGGCTGAATCAGGCAACAGCTATTAGCATCAGAAAGTGATAAAGAGACATTGTCCGTGGTACATGCAGAAACGGCATCCATCAGATAAGTGACATTAAAGCCTATCTCTAAGTTTGACCCATTGTAATCAATAGTGAGTTCTTCTTCTGCTTCTTCCTGTTCTGGATTATGGGCAAAAATGCGTAATAAACCGCTACTAAACTGTAGACGTACACCTCTATATTTTTCGTTTGACAGTATTGATGCACGACTTAGCGCTTGTTTTAGTTCATTTTTTTCACAAATTATGATCTTGTCACCACCATCAGGGAGGACATTTTGATAATCAGGAAAACGGCCATCGATCAATTTTGAAGTAAAACTTACGCTATCAGTGATCACACGAATATAATTTGTGCCTAGCTGAATACTAACAGGAGCATCTGTATCTTCCAGTAACCTGGCAATTTCCACGATACCTTTCCGGGGGATTATAACCTGTTGATTCTCTTTTTGTTTTGACTCAAACGCTTGGTCACAAAGGGCTAAACGGTGGCCATCAGTGGCGACTAATCGCAAAGCATTGGTACCCATTTCAAATAACATTCCGTTTAGGTAATAACGTACATCTTGATGGGCCATCGCAAACTGAGTGCGTTCGATCGCTTGTTTGAACTCTTTTTGAGGCACAGAAAATTCAAGGATGTCTTTATTCGCATCAATACCAGGAAAATCATCTGCAGCTAGTGTTGAAAGTACGAAACGACTTTTCCCTGCTTTTACGACGGCACGATCCGCATCAATTGAAATCTCAATATTGACCCCATCAGGAAGTGCGCGACAAATATCCATAAATTTGCGTGCTGGGATGGTTATTTCACCTGACTGAATTTTTGCTTGATCAGGCAGAATCATCTGAATCGACATTTCAACTTCAAGATCAGTTGCTGTCATCAATAATTGATTGTCAGCAATCTTGACTAGAATGTTAGATAAGATCGGTAATGTCTGACGTCGTTCGACAACACCGCTAACCATCTGCAGAGGCTTTATCAGGGACTCACGTTGAATAGTAAATTTCATAATTAAATATTAAGTACTTTTGTTATTGTTACTATTAAAGGGGCTTTTATTTAAATGATTTTGTTAAAATAATTTTTAATTTCAATGAGTTGATCTGTTATCAAGCTGTGTTTAACGGCGCGTAAAAAACGTTAATATGATCGGTATTAGCTGTGGATAAATATCGAGTTATCAACAGGCCATAAGTTATACAC
>CALZIG010000227.1 GCA_945787585.1 uncultured Gammaproteobacteria bacterium
AGGCGGCAGATCGCTACTTCTGTAATTTCTCAGTCTTTCAATCGCTGCCAGATGCCTGGGCGATTAAGCAGATTTTCCCGGTAATGCCGCTCCATCGTCTCGATGAAGAACCGACTCGGGATGCGATACTGGTTGATGTCACCTGTGATTCGGATGGCACGCTGTTGAACTTTCCACTGGAAGATGGACATTCAAAGACATTACCATTGCATGTTGAACGCCCGGGTGAACGCTATCTACTGGGGATCTTTCTAACCGGTGCCTATCAGGAAATTCTCGGTGACTTGCATAATCTGTTTGGTGATACCCATGCAGTGCATATCCGCATGGATGGTGATAAATATGAACTGGAGCAGGTGGTCGAAGGAGAGTCAGTCGCCGATGTGCTGGACTATGTCCAGTTTCATGAAACGGTATTGCTTGATCGGATGCGCCGACAGGTGCAGGATGCGCGTAGTGAAGGTCGCTTAACGGCGCGTGAAGCCAATGCTTTTCTACGTTTCTATCAAGAGGGGCTTAAAGGCTACACCTATCTTGAAGAAGATCTGCCGACAATCCCGTTTAGCCCGAGCGAGTAGTGCTGACGGCCGGTCGATTCGGTAGCGAGTGCGTTATGAGAGACGTGTTTCGTAGTCGTGATAGTCAAAACGGCGGACCACTTCGATAGCACCATCTTCATGCTGGATCGCAATCGATGGATGATTCACGCCGTTGAACATCGTGGTTTTGACCATGGTGTAGTGGATCATATCTTCAAAGATCACTTGATCGCCAATTGCCAGCGGTTGGTCAAACGCGTAGTCGCCGATGACGTCGCCCGCAAGACAGGTCATGCCCCCCAGTCGATAGGTATAGGCCTTTTCACCGGGAAGGGCGGCACCACGCACCTCTGCGCGGTACGGCATCTCCAGCACATCGGGCATGTGGGCGGTGGCAGAGGTATCTAACATCGCTATTTGCATACCGCCGCGCTCCATCAAATCCAGCACCGTTGCGTTCAATGTGCCGGTGCCCCAGGCAATCGCGGAACCCGGTTCGAGCGTTACTGCCAATGACGGGTGACGCTGGCGAAATGCTTTTAATACCCTGATCAATCGTTCGACATCATAGCCTTCGCGTGTCATCAAATGACCGCCTCCAAGGTTGAGCCATTTGAGCTGTGGTAATAGATGGCCGAAGCGCTGTTCGACTGCATCAATCAGTCGCTCAGTGGCATCGGCGCCGCACTCACACAGCGCATGGACATGCAGCCCTTCAATCCCGGGCGGCAGGTCATTGGCCAGTTCGTGCGCGGGAATACCGAGGCGCGACTGTTCACTGCATGGGTTATAAAGATCAGTTTCAACTTCATTGATCGCGGGATTAACGCGCAAGCCGCAGGAGACACCGGATGCCTGCACCTGCGTTGCAAAACGTTGCCACTGACTCAGTGAGTTGAACGAGAGTCGATTCGATAATTTTAGTAATTCAGGAAACTCGGCATCGGTATAGGCGGGGGCGTAGAGATGGATATGGCCGCCGAAGTGATCGTGCGCTAAGCGGGCTTCATTATAAGAGCTGGCTGAGCAACCAGAGAGGTACTCTCGTATCAGCGGAAAAGCGGACCACATCGAAAAGCCCTTTAACGCAAGGATAATAGTGCAATCTGATTCACGCTGCACCCGTGCGATCAGCTCAAGGTTTGCGCGCAGCTTTGCGGCCTCAAGCACGAAGCAGGGGGAAGGTGGCTGAATGTTATCAGCAGTATGCTTGGTCATGACTTATTCCAATTAAAACCGGAGAGACTTAAATCGTCTGTCTATTCAGAGGGCAGTCTATCGACATCGATATCACACTCAATATCGTGCCATGGCAGGCCGTAGCGGTTGAGGTCATCCATAAAAGGATCTGGGTCGAACTGCTCCATATTCCACACACCCGGTTTTTTCCATTTTCCTTCTAGCATCATCTTGGCACCGATCATCGCTGGTACGCCGGTCGTGAAGGAGACGCCCTGTGCGCCGGTCTCTTTGTAACAGCTCTCATGGTCGCAGATATTATAGATATAGCGTGACACAGGCTTGCCAGCCTTTGTCCCTTTGATGATGCAGCCAATGTTGGTTTTCCCTTTCGTGCGTGGGCCAAGCGTGGCTGGATCGGGCAGTAGCGCTTTGAGAAATTGCAGGGGTACAATCTGCTGCCCCTGAAATTTGATCGGCTCAATACTGTCGAGTCCGATATTCCGAAATACCTCGAGATGTTTCAGATAGCTATCACCAAAGGTCATCCAGAAACGCATCCGTTTCACACCAGGAATATGTTTCGCCAGCGACTCCATCTCTTCGTGATAGAGCAGAAACATCTTACGAGGGCCGACTTCGGCAAAATCAAAGATCCGTGAGATTTCCATCGGTTTGGTTTCGACCCACTGGCCATTTTCGTAGTAGCGGCCGTTGGCGGTCACTTCGCGGATGTTGATCTCGGGGTTGAAATTGGTGGCAAATGCATAGCCGTGGTCACCGCCGTTGCAATCAAGGATATCGACCGTATCGATCTGATCAAAGTGGTGCTTCAGCGCATAGGCGGTGAATACATTGGTCACGCCGGGGTCAAAACCGGAACCGAGCAGTGCCGTGAGTCCCGCTGCCTTGAAGCGATCCTGATAGGCCCACTGCCATTTGTATTCAAACTTTGCCTCATCCAGCGGTTCATAATTGGCGGTGTCGAGATAATCGACGCCGGTTTCGAGACAGGCGTCCATAATGGTAAGGTCCTGATAAGGGAGTGCGACATTAATCACCATTTCAGGGGCAATCTGGCGGATTAGCGCAACGAGTTCTGGTACGTTGTCCGCATCGACCTGTGCAGTTTTAATGCGATTATCTCCGATCTCTTTTGCGATCTGCTCGCATTTTTCAACCGTACGGCTGGCCAGCCAGATATCGCTAAAAACCTTGGGCAATTGTGCACATTTATGCGCCACTACACGGCCGACGCCACCTGCACCAATGATCAACACTCTACTCATAACAGCACCCTGATATTCTGGGAAAAATTGAGTGGCGATTTTAGACGCTTGAGCGGAGTGGTGTCATCAATTATTTTCGTTAATTGAGTATGTCAGCGAGCAGATTAGTACTTCGAGAGGGGGGGCGGCCGACTGAGCACAGCTGTGTGTTAGTGGCTATGTTTTAAAGTGACCCGCAAGTGTTTCTAGTCGAGTTGATATCTCAGCCAAATTACGGCCAAAGTGAGCGCTCTTATCAGCAACCTCTGCGGTGTACTGACTGCGCTCACTGATGCGCACTATATTCATGCTAATCTCTGTTGTCGTCGCGTCCTGCTGTTCAGTGGCGGTCGCAATCTGTAAATTTTGATCGTTGAGATCTTTGACGACTTTGCGGATTTCTTCCAGCGCCTCGCCCACTTCAGTGGAATGTACCAGCATGTTATCTGCCTGTTTGCGGCTGTCGATAATGGCATCTACCGCACCTTTGATGCCTTCCTGAAGGCGGATGATCATCTCGTGAATATCCTGAGTCGAGCGTTGTGTACGGCTCGCCAGGGTGCGCACTTCATCTGCCACGACTGCTGCAAAGCCGCGCCCTTGTTCACCGGCACGGGCGGCTTCAATTGCAGCATTCAATGCCAATAGATTGGTTTGCTCCGCAATGCTTTTGATTACATCGAGTACTGCGCCGATATTATCACTTTCAACGACGAGATTCTCGACCACTTCAGAGGCGAGGGTAATATCATTGGCAAGTGTTTCGGCGGTCTGGATTGACTGTGCAACAACATCTTGCCCGCGAGTAATCCGTTCTTCTGCCGAGTTAGCGAGGTTGTAAGCATTGTTAGTATTGAGCGCGACTTCCCGAATGATCTCGCGCACTTTTGTAAATTCGTTGTCCTCTGTTTTATCAAACCCAGCCACTTTCGCTGATTTCAGCACCGATTTTCCTTTATTACTCGCTTTGAGTGATGTCATAAACTGAGTGATTTTTTCGGCCTTATCTGTGGGCATATCTTTTTGCACAGCCCAAACCAGATGGGTAAAGCTATCACTTTCCGCTAAAATCTTCATTTCGCTAGCATCAATTTTTGAAGTGACACCTTTTACTTTAAGGATGACGTTGCCTGAACCAGCAGCATCGGCCGCTTTATTAAAAACACTAATGACGGCACTGGGTGGATTTTTGGCAAACTTTGCGGTGTAATCTTTACCCTCAATGAGGCCGTTCTTTTTGAGGACTGCTGTGTGGGCGATATAGCTCCCCATTGCTTTTTTACCACCGCCAAAGAGAATCGTTTTACCGCGTAAATCTTCGATTGAGTTAATGCCACTATCGACGCGTACTGAAATTGCCCCGGCGAGTTTATTGCTGACCATCAAAGGGGTAATTTATTGGTATTAATAATATTTAAATAAATCATATGTTTATAGTTTATTCGGGCGCTCGGATTTATTGTAATGATAACTTTATATATGTCCGGGTATTTGTGTTAAACCTGCTATATAAGAGGCCGCTAACTCTCGATAGGCTCTATTTAAAATAATTGACTCAAGTGTATATTAATACAAGTGATCGTTGATGAAGGGAGGCATTTATGCATATGAGCAGCGAGCAGTAGAGAGTATTGTACTAATAGCTTGTAATATATAGTAATGTCATCAAGCGATCTCTTTCACTAGACATATGAAGTAGTGGTGACAAAATAAGACTCATTGATTCTGAGCAGTGGGTGACTTTGTCGATTTATGACAATGAATGTAGCCGATCGGTATTTAATGGCCGCATAAACGATAAGCGTAAATATGAAAGAACCTGAAATACCTGAAAATGAGGCGCAACGACATAAGTCATTATGCGATCTGGAGATACTTGATTCGCCGCCAGAAGCGCGTTTTGATCGTATCACCAGGGTGGCTAAATGCCATTTTAATGTGCCGATTGCGCTTGTTAGCCTGGTGGACTCAGAGCGGCAATGGTTTAAGTCACGTCAAGGGCTAGAGGCTAGCGAGACGCCTCGAAACATCTCATTCTGTGGTCATGCGATTCTGGGAGATGATATTTTTCATGTGCCGGACACATTAGCTGATGCATGTTTTTCAGATAATCCACTGGTTACCGATGGCCCTAAAATCCGTTTTTATGCCGGCGCACCGCTTCACGCGCCGGATGGGCAGCGGGTGGGTACACTCTGTATTATCGATGATCAACCGAGAATATTTTCAGCGGATGAATTATCTATTTTACGTGATCTTGCTGATTGCGTTGAGGCGGAGCTCGAGCGCGGACATTTATTATTAGCAAAAACAGAACTGATGAATAGTGAGGCGCGTATTCGTGCCATCGTAGAAACGGTTGTTGATGGCATTATCACTATCGATTCAGACGGCGTGATAGATACTTTTAATCCTGCTGCAGAAAAGATGTTTGGTTTTACTGCAAGTGAAGTGGTGGGGGAAAATGTAACGATGCTAGTGCCTGAATCGCATCATAGAGAAGATGGAGACTATTTTTCCACTGACGATCAAAAAATCATGGGGATAGGGCATGAAGTGACTGGGCAACGAAAGGATGGCTCAACCTTTCCAATGGAATTGGCTGTGAGTGAAATGGAGGTCAATGGGGCTCGTATGTTTACTAGTATTGTGCGTGATGTCACTGAACGTATACGATTAGATAATTTGAAGAATGAGTTTATCTCGACTGTGAGCCACGAACTTCGCACTCCATTAACATCTATTTGTGGAGCATTAGGGTTAGTATTAGGTAAGTTTTCTGAGAAACTACCGGAGCATCTGCGTCAGATGCTGGAGATGGCGGAGCGCAATAGTCATCGTTTGACGTTGTTGATCAATGATCTTCTCGATTTAGAAAAGCTCGAATCTGGTCGTCTTGAATTTAATTTAACTAACCTGGACTTATTACAGCTTGCACGGCGTGCTGTAGAGGAAAATGATGCGTATGCGCGTAAGCATGACGTGAAATTACGGACGAAGACGGCATTAACAACGGCCTTGATAGAAGGTGATGAATATAGACTATTACAGGTCTTTGCTAATCTGATATCCAATGCGGTGAAGTTCTCACCAAAAGGTGAAGTAGTTGAGGTTTCCGTAGAATCTTTGGCAGATGGTTTTCGTGTGATGGTCCGTGATCAGGGACCAGGTGTGCCGGTTGAATTTACTAATCGTATCTTTGAGCGCTTTGCACAGGCAGATGGCTCCGACACCCGTGCCAAGGGAGGTACTGGTCTGGGACTGAGTATCACTCAAGCCATTGTTGAGCGTCACGAAGGGTACGTGGGCTATGAGTCTGAACCGGGGAAGGGGGCAATGTTTTATTTCGATCTACCCCGCGGGCTCCCTGCAGTGCAACCAGTTTTTAAAGAGTATCGTGATAATGAAGTAGATATTCGAGTGTTGATTTGTGAAGATAACCCCGATGTTGCGACGATACTCGCTGAAATGTTGAAAACCGAAGGGCTGCAAAGCGATATTGCAACAACGGCTGCAGGTGCACGTTCACTGCTGGCTAAACACGATTATCGTTTGATGCTTTTGGATCTGATACTACCTGATGTGTGTGGTTTAACATTTCTGGACGAACTACGTAAAGTACCCACAACAGCAGAGTTACCGGTAATCGTTGTTTCAGGGCGTGCTGAAGAAGGACGGATGAATTTTAACGGTGATGCTATGCGAGTGGTTGACTGGTTACAGAAGCCATTAGATCGCAAGCGTTTAGGAAAAGCACTTGATGAGGCGCTACGGAACAACCCACGTCCACATATTTTACATGTTGAAGATGACTCGGATATTACTCAAATCGTACAGGTGTTAGTGGAAGATGTCGCTAGTCTAAGTCATGCCGCCACTTTGCAGGAAGCAAAGAAGATGCTAGCAATACAGCGCTTTGATCTTGTCATTCTCGATCTTGGCCTGGCCGATGGCTCGGGTCTGGATTTACTCGATGAACTGAAAGATCACTGCCCCGTCATTATATTTTCGGGGCAGTTACCAGATTGTGAAATTACCAATGAAGTGGCGGCTGCGCTAACCAAATCAATGACCAGTAATGAACATCTATTGGCAACGATTAAAAAAACACTAGGAGGTTGCTGAGTTATGGATGATGTTTTACGAATCTTGTATGTCGAAGATGATGAGGATATTCGTCTAGTGACAGCGATGGCACTCGAGGGGGAAGGCTTTGAATTGACTGCCTATGAGTCGGGACAACTGGCGCTGAATGATGCCGCCAATCTAACACCAGATATACTGCTGCTTGATGTCATGATGCCGGGTATGGATGGCCCGATGACGTTGCGGAAATTGCGTGAGTTGCCCCACCTTTCCATGACACCGGTGATATTTATGACCGCTAAGGTAAACTCAGCCGAAGTTGGATTTTATAAAGCGCTTGGTGCAGTCGGCGTGATCAGTAAGCCGTTTGATCCCATGACGTTGGCTGATCAGATTCGCGACATAGTGTCGGCCGCTACGCAAAAGAGAGTTTCGGAAAAGGCGTTATCGTTACGTGCTTTGCAAGAGCGTTTCAGCAAATTATTACCGCAGCGCATCGCCGATATCCAAAACCAGTGGGAAGCGTGCGCAGAAGGTGGCGATTCCAGTGAGCTATTTCGCTCTATACATAGTCTGGCTGGGGCTGCCGGTACATTTGGATTTCATCGACTGGGAGAACAGGCGCGCACATTAGAGCGGTTAATGTTAGAAAACAGAGAAGCATTAAACAGTTCTGAAAAGTTTCCCGCTATCGAAAGGTTGCTTGAAAATTTATTACTCTTGATTTCACAGGACCCAGATCAACTCGCACCGGATGATGTGGGTGAAGTTATAAATGATAAATCCAGCAAAGAAAGGGCTGCCTCTGTCGTGTATTTATTAGAGGACGACGAGATGCAGTCGGAGGAGGTTGCCGTTCAGTTACGTCATTTCGGTTATGGTATCGAGGTGTTTCACACGGTCCTGGAATTAAAAAATGCGGTTGAACGTCACGTGCCGGCCGCTCTACTGATAGATATCCATCTTACAGAGGGTGAGCGCGCGGGATTTGATATTGTCCTTGAGCTACGTAATGGACTTGCAGGTCATGTGCCCGTGATATTTGTTTCTGATTCAGTTACGTGGGAGAACCGATTGGCAGCTGTACGTGCAGGGGGGCAGGCTTATCTTACTAAACCACTTAATTTTAGCGTAATGGTGGAACAGTTAGATAATGTTACAGGTAACAAGCGAATATCACCTTATAGAATACTGGTGGTAGAAGATACTGCTTTGCTGGCACAGCATTATGCCACAGTCCTGGAAAGCGCGGGTATGCTCGTTGGGATTGTTAATGATCCTGCGCAACTATTGGGTGTGTTGTCTGCGTTTAGTCCGGACCTTATATTGATGGATATATATATGCCTGGTTGTACTGGAGTAGAAGCTGCACAGGTCATTCGACAGCAGCAGATTTATATAAATTTGCCAATTGTTTATCTCTCTACAGAAACGTCGCTATCTCAGCAGTTAGAAGCGTTGCAGATTGGTGGTGGCGATGACTTTCTGCAAAAACCGATTGGCGATAAGTATCTGATTGACGCGGTACGCATTCGTGCTAAACGTTTTCGAGATCTGAGTGTGTTGATGAATCAGGATGGGCTGACTGGTTTGCTTAACCATATTAATCTGAAGCTAGCGCTAGAGCGTGAAATGTCACAGGTACAGAGGCGTTCGAGCTCGCTGGCTTTTATTATGTTGGATATTGATCTGTTTAAGTCTGTTAACGATGAGTATGGGCATCTTATGGGCGATCGTGTGATTAAGAGTCTGGCTCGATTGTTAAGCCAGCGACTACGTAAAGGCGATATTGCGGCACGTTATGGTGGGGAGGAGTTTGCACTTATTTTGCCAGATACCTCGTTAGAACTTGCTTACACCTTGCTTGATAACTTGCGCTTGCAATTTTCAGAAATCAGACATGTTCATGCGGACGGTGAGTTTAATGTGACCTTTAGTGCTGGTATTGCATACTGTCCGACACATCAAGATATGCAGTCACTTATTGCTGCTGCAGATGCAGCGCTTTACCGTGCTAAACAGGGTGGGCGAAATCAAGTGGTGATTGATGGGGACGAGCGCTGATTAGGTCAGTCATCAGGACAGAATCTAAAACTTGGCACATCCAAACGATGTTGCGTGACTATTTAGAAGGCCAGTAAATAATGGTGCCGAGGAGAGGACTTGAACCTCCACGGGGTTGCC
>CALZIG010000228.1 GCA_945787585.1 uncultured Gammaproteobacteria bacterium
CACGCCAATGCTGGCGGGGCTAAAAAAGATATCTACCTTGGACCACCGCAGTTTGAGGGGTTTGAGTCAGTAGTTTGACCAAAGGTCATAGCACCTACGCCCATAGTTCCAGCACAAAGTGACGCATCACTGACCCCAACAGATCACTGCGCGTAATGATGCCGACCAATTTCCCGTCGTCAGCAATCGGCACTGCACCGATGTGCCGCTCAACAAAGAGTCGTGCAATGTAGCGCACATCGGTGTCGACACTGGCGGTCAACACCGGTGATTTCATCAGCGTCCCCACCTGTGCGTCACCACTACGTGGCAACTCATGGCGGTAATCTTCGCTGACACCGGCAAGGTGACGCAGCAGGTCACGATCCGATACCATGCCGAGCAGCCCACCGGCCTCATTGGCCACCACTGGCACATGGCGAAATCCCCGCGACTGGAACAGCTGCATCGCCTCGTCCACCGTGGTCTCGGGCGTCAATGTCATTACCGGCGACACCATGATCTGCCGCGCCAGTAGCGACTCCATCGGCACATGCTCGGCCGCCTGATAAGCGCTTCTCGCGGCCCCACTCATCATCTGTTCAGCAACGAATACGTCATCTTCAAACTTGTGCTGGGGGTGATGGGCCTCATCGATCGCCCGCTTCGGCGCGATCTCTTCAGTCTCTTCCACCTCGCGGCGCGGGAAAAGTCTTTGCAGTGGCACCGGACTATTGAGTCCAGGGCCGATCAGAATAAAAGCCATAGACACCTCCCAGGATGATCAAACGCCACTGTCGTCCCACTCAACTGTAGTGCCTCCGCACCGCGATGTCGAGTTACAAACTCCAGCAACCTGCGAGACTAGTCAGCGCGCAACAAATCACATACTAATCCTGTGTGACAAATTGTCGCGCGACACTATGCCACATTCCCACGCCACAGGGTGATGGCTACTATTACCCTCTCAAAACAGAATAATCACAAACATGAGGAATGGACGCTTGCTTATGCTCCGATTCAACCACCACCCACTGAAACTCGCCCTGCTACTCGCCCTAACCTCCGGCTCAACATTTGCCGCAGACCCTACAACCCTCGGCACCGTCACCATTACCGGCACCAAAGAGGCGCAACCAGTGGCTGAAACCGCTGCTTCGGTGGGCGTGATCGATAGCGATGCCATCGCTGAACTCAAACCCGGCCATCCCAGCGAGATCATGGGCACCATCCCCGGCGTCCATGTCAATGTCACCGGCGGCGAAGGCCACATGACGGCGATCCGCCAGCCGATCACCACCAGCCCGGTCTATCTCTACCTCGAAGATGGCATCCCGACCCGCTCAACCGGTTTTTTCAACCACAACGCGCTGTATGAGATCAATCTGCCACAGGCCGGCGGCATTGAGGTGACCAAAGGGCCCGGCACTGCGCTCTATGGCAGTGATGCGATCGGTGGCGTGATCAATGTGATGACCCGCCCAGCCCCTCTGAAACCTGAAGCCGAGGTCACCGCAGAAGTCGGCGATCACGGCTGGAACCGTCTGCTCATCAGCGGCGGCAACACCAGGGGGGATGATGGCATCCGCGCCGACCTCAACATCACCAGCACCGATGGCTGGCGCGATGCGACCGAGTATGATCGCCAGTCCGGCACCGTGCGCTGGGATCGTTTTCTGACCAGTGGTGCCACCCTGAAGACAGTGATCACCGCCTCGAATATCGATCAGCAAACTGCCGGCACCTCGCGCCTCTCCAAAGAGGACTACCTCAACAATCCGACCAAAAACAAGACGCCGATCTCACTACGTAAGGTCGAGGCGCTGCGCATCTCCAGCGCCTACGAAAAAGAAGATGACAACACCCTGCTGAGCATTACCCCCTATGCGCGTTACAACAGCATGGAACTCCTCCCCAACTGGTCACTGACCTTCGACCCGCAGCACTACACCACAGAGAACCACTCCCTCGGACTGTTGACCAAATACCGTATCGACTTTACACCGATGCGCACCCGCCTGATTGTCGGTGTCGATATCGACCACAGCCCCGGCAGTCGCGATGAAAACGAGATCAACGCCACTAGAACTAACGGCATCTTCACCGCCTATACCGAAGGCGACAAGACCTATCAATATGATGTCGACTTCACCGGCATCGCCCCTTACGCCCACCTTGAAACATCGCCGAGTGAAAAATTACGCCTTAGTGCAGGGCTGCGCTTCGACTACATGGCGTATGACTACAGCAACCAGCTCGATGTCGTTACGACCGGAAAGCATCGTCGTCCGGAGAGTACCACGGTCGAGTTTGACCATCTGAGCCCAAAGCTTGGCGCCACCTACGCCTTCAGTGACAAATTCAACGGCTATGCCAATTACCGCAACACCTTCCGCGCACCAAGCCAGAACCAGCTCTTCCGCCAGGGGCAGGCGGTCAATACTGTCGATCTTGAACCGGTCGAAGCGGATAACTTCGAAGTGGGCGTGCGCGGTGAAACGGGCAGACACAACTACGAGGCCTCGCTTTATCACATGACCAAAGAGAATGACATCCTCTCATTTCGTAATACTGTCGATGGCACACGTGAAACCCAGAATGCAGGGGAAACGCTGCATCAGGGAATCGAGATCGGCTTCGGCAGTGCGCTTACCGATACCCTCAAACTCAGCATCAGTCACAGCTATGCCGAACACACCTATGAACAGTGGAGCCCCCGGAGCGGCGTTGAATACAGCGGTAACGAGATCAGCTCGGCACCACGTAACATCAGTGATGTGCGCCTCAACTGGCACGCCGATGCACTCAATGGCGGCCGCGTAGAACTGAACTGGGAACACCTCGGCAGCTACTGGCTCGACGATGAAAACACCCACCAATACGAAGGCCACGACCTTTACCATCTGCGTGCCAATTACTGGCTCAACAAACAACTGGAAATCTTTGGCCGTATCCATAACCTGAGCGATGAACGTTACGCCACCGGCGCCTCATTCAGTCAGTTTAATGGCGAAGAGTTTGCCCCCGGTCTGCCGCGCACCCTCTACGCCGGAGTCTCATATAAATGGCAATAATGCAAAAGCAATTATTAAAACGCTGCGCTGCAACCCTGGGGGTCTTGATCCTCGGGGTCGCTTCATTTTCGCTTAGTGCGAGTGAGTCGCCAAAGAGCCACAAGGGCATGTTGCATAAAGGGCATGCAGCCGCAGTGCCTGAAGGGCCGCCTTCGCTCCATAAGGGCTCGATCCCGACCGCCACCTTCAATGCCAATGGAAGACTCTGGAGCGTATGGGCCTTTGGCCCACACCTCTATGTCAACCACTCCGATGATAAAGGTAAAACATTTTCAAAACCGGCAAAGGTCAATGCCGAACCTGAAAAGATCTCGATTAACCCCGAGGCGCGTCCACATATCGTGACCGCCAGCAACGGCAACATCTATGTCAGTTATGCGATCAAGCTAAAAAAACGTTTCAGTGGTCATGTAAAGTTCAGCCGTTCAACCGATGGTGGTAAAAGCTTCTCAACACCGATCATCGTTAACGATAACCGCGACATGATCGGCCACAGCTTTCCTTCACTGAGTATCAATGCGAAGGATCAGATCTTTATCGCGTGGCTCGATTCACGCGACCGTGTCGCTGCCAAAAAAGCGGACAAAGAGTACAACGGCTCAGCACTCTACTACGCTGTTTCAGACGATCAAGGCGCCAGCTTCCAGCCCAATGCCAAAATCGCCGATACCACCTGCCAGTGCTGTCGGCTCGACGTGGCCATGGATGGCAACGACCTGCCGGTCGTCACCTGGCGCCACATCTATGGCGACAACATCCGCGATCAGGCGATCGTGCGCTTTACCTCGTCGAATAGTTTCGCCGCGCCACAGCGCATCAGCGAAGATCGCTGGCAGGTCGATGCCTGCCCGCATCACGGTTCGACATTGGCGATCGACAGTAAAGGCAGCTACCACACCGCGTGGTTCACCAATGGCGAGGCTCGCCAGGGACTCTTTTACGCGCGTTCCGATGATCAGGGCCAGCAGTTCACCACGCCACTGCCGTTTGGCGATCTCGACGCACAACCCAAACACCCATCATTGATCACCACCAGCGGCGCGCTCTATCTTGCATGGAAAGAGTTCGACGGAACAGAAAGCCACATCCGACTGATGCAGTCCAACGATGGCGGTGCAGTGTGGCAAACAGCCCGCACCATCGCCTCCACCAGTGATAGTTCCGACCACCCACTGCTGATCGTCAACGACCAGACACCCTATCTCTCATGGCACACTAAAGCCGAAGGGTACCGGCTGATTCCGTTGCAGTCAGAAAAGCCAGTCGCACTGCAAAAAGCGCCACAGCCGTTCACCACCGGCTCAATGGCACAGATCATCAACCAGCAGGAGAGTGCCGTCATCATCAACTTCTGGTCGATCGACTGTCCACCCTGCTACAAAGAGCTGAAAATGTGGGGCGAACTTAAAAAGCAGCACCCCGCATTGAATGTCGTACTGATCTCAACCGACGCCACTGAATTTAGAGACGAGGTGATGCAGACGACCACTGAACTCGGTGTTGCTCACCTGGAGTCCTGGCAGTTTGCCGACAGTGCAGAGCGTCTACGCTTTGAGATCGACAGCCGCTGGTTTGGCGAACTGCCGCGCACCTATTTTCGTGACCGTCGCGGCAACACTGAAGCGGTGAGCGGACTGGTGAAGCGCGAAATGGTAGAACAGTGGTTACAACAGAACATCGCCGCCGCAACCGTCGCGAGCACCGCCCACTAATCATGGTGTTGAGAGGCGAACATTTCATTGGCTTGACCATCGCGGTCTCACTACACGCCGGGCTTGCCGCGGCGTTGACGCTATCGACACCGCCCACACAGCAGGATGCAAAACTGGATCTCGGTTTTGAGATGGTCGAACTCTCCCCGCTAGAATCCCCTGTGACACCCTCGACCCCTGTTCGCAAAGAAACTGTCCCCACGCCGGTGAGCAAACCACCGCCGAAACCAGCGGCGGTCACGCAGGTCGCGCCACCGGAACCCATCGTCGAAGAATTGCCGACAGCCACACCAGCGCCACCCGTGCCAGCCGTGCCAGCATTAATTCAGGAACCCATGCCTGAGCGGGTATCGATCGCTGAACCTGAGCCAGTCCATGAACCAATCCAGGAACCAATCCAGGAACCAATCCAGGAACCAGTCCATGAGCCAGCACCCGCTGAGCGCAAGCCAGAAGCACCAGCGATGTTAACCGATACCAGCGATGCGCTAACCGCAGAGCAGGCCGCCGAGCTGCCGCTACTGCTCGCCAGCATCGATGACGATTACATCCCACCAGTGAGCCATAACAGCTACCTGCATAACCCCAAACCGCGCTACCCACGCGCAGCAAAAAAACGCGGCATGGAGGGGATGGTGATGATCAACGTGCGTGTCAGCCGCGACGGACATCCGGTCGAAGCGCTCATCCACACCTCATCCGGTTATGGCGTGCTCGACCGCGCCGCGCTCAATGCAGTACGCAACTGGCGCTTTGAGGCGGCACGCCGCGGCACGACACGCGTCGAAGGCGAAGTGCTGGTACCGATCCATTTCGAACTCAAAAATTCCTAGAGGTTATTAATGGCAGTAGAAAACACCCTGTGGCTCGCGTGGTGGCATGAGGCCGACATCGTCATTCAGGCGGTATTTATTTTACTCATTAGTATGTCGCTGTTGAGCTGGAGCCTGATGAGTTTCAAGGCGCAACAGTTACGTCGCATCCTCAAAGAAGAGCAGCAGGCCAGCGATCAATTGAATGAAGCGACGCAGTTAGATAGAGCACTACAGACGACACTCATCCCATCACAGCCCAGCCACGCCCTGCTGGACGAGGCGTTGAGGCAGCCCGACCACTACGATCGTGACGCGGTCTCCAGCCAGCTGAGTCAACGATTAAATGAAGAACGTCTACGCCTGGAGAGCGGCCTGACGCTGCTGGCATCGATCGGTAACTCGGCGCCGTTCATCGGTCTCTTTGGCACAGTATGGGGCATCATGCATGCGCTGCATACGCTGGGAGGTGGCGACACCGTACTGGCACTCGACACCATCGCAGGCCCGGTCTCCGAGGCACTGGTCGCGACTGCCGCCGGCATCTTCACCGCGGTGCCTGCGGTGGTCGCCTATAACCTGCTGGTACGCCGCCTGCGTTTTCTGGGGGGCGTGATGGAAGGCAATGCGATCCGTATTCTCAATCAACGCACGCAGAGTGTTTAACGATGCTGGGTAAACTCTC
>CALZIG010000229.1 GCA_945787585.1 uncultured Gammaproteobacteria bacterium
ACAATAAACAGGATTACACAACCGCTTTTAATGAGTTTATGCTCCTGGCGAAGGCAGGTGATGCTGGTGCACAATTACAACTTGGCCTGATGTACGACAATGGTCGTGGAAAAGATCAGGACTATGATCAGGCCTTTTACTGGTACCAACAGTCTGCAAACAATGGTAATGCCCACGCGCAATTTAATCTCGCGGAGATGATGGCATTAGGGCAAGGGAGTGAACAGGATCACAGCAAAGCCTTAAAATGGTATCGACGCGCTGCAGAGTCAGGATTCCCCGAAGCACAGTATAAATTAGGGCTTCTGCTTAGTAGCGAGGAACATGGCGAGCAGGACCTGATTGAAGCCTATAAATGGCTGACACTTGCCGCAGCGCAGACGGTTGAAGGTGCTGATGCAGCCGGCGCACTGACTAATAAATTAAAAATACGTATGTCCTCCACCGAAATACTAGAGGCCGAAAAAAGAGCGGCGCAGTGGAAGAATATATTTTCAGAAAAGCAACATAATCAAATGCTCGAAATCTAGGCTAGTTATTCATTTTTCAGTTAACTTTTTATCTACCGTCTGGTCTACAAATATCAATGCATTAGTATCATAGCCATACCCCTCGGCGAGAATCACTAATCTATCAACAATATCCGGTGCTAGTGTTCGCTCACGCGCAAGAATCCACAAGTACTTTCTATTTGGTCCGCTAATCAATGCCCAACGGTAACTTTTTTGATCCAGTGCGATAACATTATAGCCACTATAAAAGGGCCCAAAAAAGGAGACTTTTAGCCTGCCAACGTTATCATCTTTAATAAAATAGGCCTGGCCCATCGCCTTCTGGTAATTGTTTTCTACTGTGTTATAGCCGCGATTTATCACGTTGATACCACCGTCCTCACGCAGCTCGTAGGTGGCAGTAACGTGCGTAAGGCCACGCTCAAAACTATGATCGAACCGGGCAATTTCGTACCACTGCCCAAGATACTGCTTAATTTCAAAGTTTTTAACGGGTGTAACACCACCAGGAATACCTGTACAAGCGTTCAGCATGAAACAGGTAAGCACTAGCGCGCATATTTTATTTATAACCACTTAACTCATCGCCCTGTAACAAAGTTCATTGCTAAATTGGCATACCATGGCTCAGGTAATGCTGACTAGTAAGATAGTGATTCGGGTGATTCTTTAAATGGTGACTGATCAGCGTTAAGGGAACATCTTTTGAAACATCTCCAGCACGATATTTTTCTATCGTTCGTATCAGTTCAGCCTTGTCTGATGCAGTGATATCTCGCTTTAAAAACCCCATGATATGCATTATCACGTTGATATTCTGATCCACAGTAGGAATTATTTTTAACGCCTTCATAAATTCGGCAATGTAATATTCTGATCTTTTGTTGAGTTCATTTTTTGTGCCATCAGCAACGTATTTTCCGAGTCTTCGATAGCAGGGCTGATCATGCGCCAGTAATGTAAATTTATGTATACGATGAAATTCTTCAAAAGAATGACAAGATAGGCCCTGGCGAACTCGGGATTGCCACTCATGATAAATAAACACTCGCTTAATAAAATTATCTTTTAATTCCAGATCATTTAAACGCCCCTCTTCCTCCACCGGCATATTAGGGTTGGCGCGCAGTACCTGCTCAGCAAAAATCCCCCTGCCTTTTTTAGCAGGCATTCCCTCACTGCCGTAAAGCTTGACCCCAAAGACCCCACAGCTCGGAGAATCTTTTTTAAAGATATAACCGCTAAAGGTAGCGAGTGTTGGCGCAATATCGTCAGCAAAGTTACGCAGCGCATCCGTCACATCCAGTGCCGCATCACGTACACCTAATGCGCGAACAGCGCCCTTTTCTCTCTTCATCAGTCTAATCGGTTGGCGTGGCACACCCATGCCGATAGCGACTTCAGGACATATTGGCACCAGATTAAATAGATCCTTTAGATACTCAGTCACTAAATGACTCTCTTTGTGATTGCCATCAAAGCGGACTGGCTGACCCATCAGGCAACTACTCACGCCAATAGAAGGCCTCCCATTGCTTTCACTCATAAGATAGCTTTGACCAATAGCCTGGTTAACCAAACTCATTGCAATCTGCCCCTATGTTTCAGCTTATGAGTATCATCAAACGGAATGATCTCGGGGTGATCAAAAAACTCATCAATCCCACCAATAAATTGACCATTGATAAATATCTGTGGCATCAAACCCCAGTTTGTCATTGTGCGGAGTCTTTTGAATCCGACTCTATCTTTAATACTACTCATCCCCATCTCAACAACCTTATAAGGTATCCGCAGATAAAGCAGGCATTTGACAATCATTCTTACATCTGTGAGCGCAGATACAAAGATCACGACTTCCTCAGATTTCGCAATATCATCCAACGATCTGCCAATTAATTTTTCATATGCAATTGTGTTGTTAGCTAACATCATCAATTCCTCCTTGCAGCCTGTTCTGACCATACCCGTTACCCAGCGTTATTTTTATTGTATAGAGTTTGTATAAGTATTTCAACTTGATGTATAATTTTTGAATAACCCTATATGTCTGTTTTTTCTATATATAATTATATTTTATTAAATAAGGTACAATTATTAGCAGATAATTGATAAGATTCTTAATCCCCTATGTTTTAGTAGGGGACTATTATCAGCCTGAACAGCGGAATCACCCACAAGAGCGCGCTAAAGTATGATTAAAGAGAAAACCGAAATTGAAACGATAGTGCAGGACAAACCTCAGGATCTATTTCCGATTCGCACCGTTGCCAGTCTAACAGGCGTCAACGCAATCACCTTGAGAGCCTGGGAAAAGCGCTACGGACTGATCAAACCAACCCGCACACCAAAAGGGCACCGCCTCTACACTCAGGAAAATATAGACCTAATCAATGAAGTGGTTAACTTGCTCGCCAAGGGCATCCCTATCAGCCAGGTAGCCCATTCATTAAAACAGCGCCAGACACCTTCGAAACAAAGCCAAACTGACTCGTGGAGTGTCTTTATTGATAAAATGCTGTCGGCAATTCGTAGCTTTAATGAAGATGCCTTAAACAGCACCTATAATGAAGCGCTCTCCCTATACCCGGTCGAAATCGCGATACAGAAATTAATCATACCGCTGCTGACAGAGCTTGGTCGCCGCTGGGAAACAAAGGAAGGCAGCGTCGCGGAAGAGCACTACTTTGGCGTGTTCTTAAGAAATAAACTGGGGGCCCGCTTTCATCACGGCTCACCCAATACCGATGGACGACATATCCTCGCCGCCTGCCTCCCCGGCGAATACCACGAAAATGGCCTGCTACTCTTTTCACTCTCGGCACAATCGAGAGGTTTTCGACTCACCATATTAGGCGCCAACATGCCTATTGAAGAAGTCGCGCTGGCAGCAGCTCGTTCAAAATCTGAAGCCATCGTGCTTTCAGGCTCCAACCGCATCAACATAAAGGCTATGCTTGATTCTATTGAGCACTTGGTGGAATCAACAAAACTACCCGTTTTTATTGGAGGGAAAACCTCATCGATTTACTTTGATGAGATTGTTCGAACGGGGGCTATTCCACTGGGCGATGACATCACACAAGGCATTAAACTCATTACCAGCTCATTAGATGCTGCAATATAAGGCGATACGATAGCCCCATTAAATGGGGCGCGCTCGATTACACGCAATCTCTTCAGGCTTTCACACTTCACTATGAAAAAAAGGTGCCCCCAAACTGACCAGGACACCTCTGAAAAAGTTAACGCTAATTATGACCGACAGCCTCATGGTGCCACATCGATGGCGCATGCTTCTCATTTAACAAATAAGAGTGGTGCGTGAAGTTCTGAAAATCGACACCATCATGCTCAGGCATGTGGTGACCATACTCTGCGCCCTGATGAGTGCTCATTTGCTTACTCCCGACAGTTACATCCAGCGCCATTTTTTGTTTACTTCTCACCAGCTCTACGGTCAACTTATCACCCGGATCAAAGAAATTGAGCACTCGCTGCACATCATCCATATTGCGAATAACTTTAGTCCCCATACTAATAACCACATCCCCCGCCGCCAATCCCGCTGAAGCGGCCGCGGTATCATTTTCGACTTCTGTAATCAGCATGCCAGCATCAGCAGGCGCAGAAAAGTAATCGCGCAGTCCATCACTCAGGTCCAGAAGATGGATGCCAACATAGCTCTTCACAGCCCCCTTATGAGCAGCACCATGGTGACCACGCGCAGTCACAGCCATCTGTTTTTGCATACTCCCCAGCACGACTTCGGCGGATTGATGCTCTTCATCACGAATAAAATCAACCTTCACCTTATCACCAACCGTTTTATTCCCCACTAGCCACTGAAGTCGTTCTACTGAAAAAACCGGCAAGCTGTCAAAGCCCAGTAGTATGTCCCCGCGCTGTATACCAGACTCGATCGCCGCACTGCCGTCATAAACGTCACTGATAGCGACACCATATTCGAGGCCTTGCTTATCAAGCGTCTGAAACGATAAATCAGCTACGGCGATACCCAGCCATGCTTTGCCTTCCGCACTCGCATTTAAAGGTGAAAAAAAGATTGCCGCATTGATTAATACAGCCATTATAGTATTGAGATAAGTCTTTAATTTCACAACACGCCCCTCAATTGAATTGCTAATAAAAATGTTCGCCTGCACACGCTAAAAACGATTTAAATCCACCTACTGCCTGTGATATTCAGTGCTATAATCAAACGACATCTCACTAAAGACCACCCCATTAACACAGCTCGACGCATAATAATCACGTAAAATGTAGATGGCCGTAACAGCAGAAAGTTCCATCTATTTATTGTGAGAAACATACCTGCACTATTAAACACTCACGAATCTGACCATAAAAAATCACTCTTCAACCACTTATTCATGAGAACCAACACACAGCCTATTTTATTTTTTACGAGACCTAATGCGATGTACTAACCAAATAACGGCACCACTAACAATAAACAAGAAAGGGAGCAGTGAGTACAAGATCATTTCATAAGCGAGTTCACCGCCCACCGGCCAACCGTTGATCGTCATTTTCGGCGACTCCTGATAGTGTCAGTGCTTAACATACCGCAATCCCAAATCAAACACTGACAGGCAATGGGCAACGATGCATCCTCACGACATCTCATTGACTCACTCACCATCAAGACCGCGATACTCTTTAAGCACTTCGTTGCAATTCATTTTACGCAGCTTATCTAATGCTTTAGCCTCAATCTGACGAATCCTCTCTCGCGACAATCCAAACACCATACCCACCTCAAACAATGAATAAGTATCAGACAGATCAATCCCGAACCGCATTTTTATCACTTTCGCTTCTTGCGCAGTCAGCATGCTTAACGCTGTACTGATAGCCTTATGCATTTGAGTGGACGATGTCGAACTCGCAGGCATTACCGCACCCGAATCTTCAACAGTATCAATAATCGCATCAGACTGCTCCTCGAAGACCGGCGCATCCAGTGACATGTCCGCTCTATTTAAACTCATAAGAAAACGGGCTTTCTCCAGTGAAACCCCCATATATTCGCTAATTTCCCTGGCCTGCGGAATTTTACCCAGCTGCTGAGTGAGTTGCGCAATAGCGCGGTTCAAACCGCGAAGTGTCTCATTCACATGCACTGGAAGTCGTACCGTGCGTGACTTATCAGCAATAGCACGTGTAATCGCCTGACGAATCCACCATGTCGCGTATGTCGAAAATTTAAACCCCATTCGATAATCGAAACGTTCAGCAGCTTGAATAAGCCCAGTATTACCTTCCTGAATGACATCTAAAAATGACAAGGCACTCCTGGTATATTTCTTTGCTATTGGCACAACAAGGCGTAGATTGAACTCAACAAGTTTCGTTTTTGCCCGTTGCTGCCGAGATACTCCCCCTTCAACACTTTCATATAACTGCTTAAAGTCAGGGATGCTCATGCGCATTGCTGCCTGTAATTTTCTAATACCTAATTCCAGTGTTTGCAGATGCTCCCGTTCACCCACACTCAGCCCATCTATTTTATTAATGAAAGGAGGGTGTATTCCGAGGTACAGCTCAGGCTGCTCCAGAAAGATCATCAGCTCTTCTACATCATCCTCACTCAACCCATTCACCGCCTGACAACTCAACCTAAAGTCATTTTCAAATGATCGCGCCTTTTTATCGACTTCGCTCAACTCCGACACCAGAGATGCTCGCAGCTTAATATTAATACCTTCCATCCGAGGGATAAGTTTAGATATAGACTGCTCAAGCAGTGCTGAACTAGAAGCATCATCAAGCAGACGCTTATACTCATTAAGCAGCTTCTTCGTTTCCACAATATAATCGCGCTGTTCGATTTCCGATAACGCCCGGTTTTTATCGCCAGCCACCACACCATCGTTTTCAATAATGGCGACTGCCTCTACCGCCTCATCAGCGCCTGATATCTGCTGAAGACTACTACTGAAATTAGGATAGATATCACTAAAGGGGATACGCCGCGCTAATGCGTCATCAAAAAATTTCTGCAACGCTTCGACTGTCAGAGGAAACCGCAGTACTCCCTCAATCAACGCGAGCTTACCGGCCTCGAGCTCTTTTCCTATCGCCACCTCTTCTGCGCGGCTAAGAATAGGGTGATTAGCGATATCATCTAAATAGCGACGCACGATATCCGCTGTGATGGTCGGTTCGCTACTCGGCTCACTATCACCCGCTTGATTCAGTTTTACACCGCGCTGTTTATCTTCTTTAAACGCACTGGATAGATCTATTCTGGTACGCCCATGCTGAAATGTACTCATATTCGCTATTCCTTCCACATTATCCAGGGGACTTATCATCCCGCTCTTGATGTATAGATATTGCATAGGAATAAACGTTCCATTCGCACCTAAAAAAATAACAGCGTCTAGTTAAAATTAAAAATAAACTTTATAAATCACTTAAACACTGTATTTATAGCGCTAACCGTTATTTATACGGTGGACTGTAGATCGTGATTTCAAGGATGCTTTGATTAATTTAGAGCCAATAAATATAAATTAATCAGCGATTCGCTCAAGCAATGGCAGCATTACACTTCACCTGGAAAGTGAAGTTAATTTAACGATATTGTAAGAGAGGCATTGCGTATCCAGCCGAGCCTGTCGATTTTATGAGAGGCCGTCGAGACGCCCTTGAATAGCTTCGCGTGCCCGCGATATCCGCGAACGTACTGTGCCAATCGGGCAATCCATTGCAACGGCGATCTCTTCGTAACTCAAGCCATCGATTTCACGAAGCACTATCGCAACCTGCAAGTCTTCGCCTAAGCCCTCTACCGCCTGAATCACAGCACGCCCTACTTCATCACTTAATAAAATCTGCTCCGGCGTCTGAAAGTCTTTTAAGCGCCCCTCTGCCACATATTGCTCTGCATCCGCGGCGTCAATATCGTATGCGGGCGGACGCCTGCTGCGACATAAGAGATGATTTTTAGCGGTATTAATCGCAATTCGATAGAGCCATGTATAAAAAGCACTGTCACCGCGAAACCCTGGAAGCGCACGGTACACTTTAATAAACGTCTCCTGCGCAATATCGAGCACCTCACTTTGATCGTAAACATAACGCGATATCAACTTAATCACTTTATGCTGGTATTTCAGCACCAGCATATCAAAGGCCTTTTTCTGCCCCATCTTGACCTGATTGATCAGCGCCAGATCAGCCGTTTGATTATCCGGCTTGATAGCGCTTCCTTCACCCGCGCAGTTGGCTGCGGCTTGATGCTTCAACGCCTTGCAACCCATGCCGCGTATTGCGATGTCGGTCGCCACCGCAGTTAGCTTGCAGGCCTTACCACGCCGCTTAAGGGTAACCCTGTTCGACGCATTGACTGGCTCCATTACACTGCTCATCGTATGCCTCCTCCTGCCTATTCACCGCTGACATCTTGTATCGGCTGAATGTAACTACAATAAAGCAATTGTACAACTATTGTATAATTAATCAAACAATATATTTATATATAATACAACAAGTTAATTTAATTCAACATTTATATTGAAAATTATGTACAACTTTTACCCCCCCCCGGTCACCAGCGGCCCAGTTAAAGTAATCAAACGGAGATCTCCAAGCTTCGCCGGGCTTGCTGGATCAGATATCTGGTTATGAATTTGAATTTAAATCTGCAACCAAACGCAAACATTGAGCCTCAATGCCGTCACTACAGCGGAGGGTGGAATGGCGAATTTACAGAGACAACAATCAAGCTATTGAAGACCACCCCCGCTGCCCCCATATAGTGTCTAGCAGGGACAATTTTTCCGGGGTAATTTCAGGGCCGTCATAGCAATGAACTGCACGCTGAGTTAAACTATCCGCTGTTGTAACATCTTTGGGGGTGACCTGGCTTCGACGTGGGTTGCGAAACCTGAGGTGCATGCCGAGGTGCAGGGTTCCTCGTAAATCCATCTGCAAAACCATAGTTGCCAACGAAGACAACTACGCACTAGCTGCTTAAACCCCAGCTTAGTGCCCTCAGCCTGGCGTGTGCTTATGCGCCCAGATCACTGGGGTCGACTCACATAAGATCGCGCGGAAGTACGTCCGGGACGGATGCGTTAAAACTTAACGGAATCGCTGTCTGTTTTCCCTGCCTGTTGGGTAGCTTGCAGTTAAACTAATTAATAGGATAAGCATGTAGAGCTGATGGCAGAGGATTTGCGGACGGGGGTTCGACTCCCCCCACCTCCACCAAATAAATATGGGTTGCCGACAGGCAGCCCTTTTTTGTTTGTGACTCAGTTGTCGCCGGCACCTTTTTCGCGCAGCCTAACCTGATAGTGTTTCTGCGCTGCGCGGGCAATGACATAAAAGACATACAGCGAGAGAATCGCGGCAAAATAACACCATACTGAGACAAACGCCCAGTCATACAGTGCCCAGGTCACAATACCGGAAACAAGTGCCAGACCACCCAGCCTGTTGTGATAACGATCCGAAGAGAGCAGCAATGGCGTCAGGATAACACTAATATAGAGCAGGCCGAGCAGCCACTGCGGCACATAACCATCGGTCACAAAACTCAGTTGATAGTGGATGGAATGCTGGGCAATCGACTCCACCAGCCATGCATCATTGAACAGCAACGGCACATACATGACTGCCCCGAACAGCACGCCAAACGCGGAGATTGACAGGAACAACAATCGAAGCCGCTGTATTTCTTCAACCAGATAGGCCGAATAGCCAATCCAGCCCATCCAGAACAGATGCGAGAAAAGCAGAAAGGCCAGTGCCAGATTGTGTGCAGCACCGGCATCACCCTGCACCAGGGCCAGCCACAAACCACCCTCCAGTACCTGCTGCAGGCCGAATATTAACGGCAGCATCGCAAAGGCCCGATAACGCCTGTCCACCTGGTTCGATGAGCGGAGGCAATATATCCCGGCAGGAACAAGCACAGAAGCGGCGACAAAGCTGGCGGTTGCTGAAAAGCACATCACTCATTCTGGCAGAAAGCAGCGAATGGAACAATGATAATGATGATGCCGTCGAACTGCGATATCCCGACATCAACAGGCTTGTTTACCGATGATATTCAGGATTTTCTTTAAGACCAAAAAGCCACCCTTGCGGTGGCTTTTTTATTGTCTGTATCACGATGACCTGTTGAATTAACGGTACTGATGCGATTGATTTTTGCGCTAGCTGCCTGATGTTTTTCTCTAAAGGACTCAGACCTCTTCACCTTTGCCCTCTTTGCTTTTCGTTAACAATTAGCGCCTCATATCCAGCCTTTTTGCGTAGCCAGTTGGCTGATCTGAGTATAGGCGTACGCGACATCAGCCAACGTTCAAGTC